>CAITOD010000224.1 GCA_903893935.1 uncultured Sphingomonadales bacterium | reverse complement strand
CATTTGCCTCATCCTCTCGATCCTCTTCCGGTGGCTTTCTTATCACATCGCGCAAAAAAGGGTAATCACAGGCATGGTGGTGGATGATTGAAAAGCTGTCGCGGCACTTTGGTATCCCGGCGCGTGCGTTGACTTCCAACCTGACAGGCTGTGTTCAACGGCACGACCAACCGAATGCAACGATCCTTGCCGGGAGAATTTTCATGTCTCGTCCCCGCCTGACACTGGCGATTGCCGAACATCCGCACACTTCCGCCATCCGCAGCGGCGAAATTCCGATCGAAGGCGTCGATGCCGAGATCATCACGGTCAAGCCGCAGATCGGCGCGTTCCGCCGTATGGTGCGCGAACTGGAATTCGACGTTTGCGAAATCGCGCCGACCACTTACATCATCGCCCGCGCCTACGGCAAAAAGTTCAAGGCCTTGCCGATTTTCGTGGTGCGACGGTTTCACCATTCGGGCCTGCTTGTCCGCCCCGACGCCGGGATTACCGGCCCCAAAGACCTCGAAGGCAAGAATGTCGGCGTGCGCGCCTATTCGGTGACGACCGGCGTGTGGACGCGCCAGGTGCTGATCGACGAATTCGGCGTCGACAACAGCAAGATCAACTGGTTCGTCGATGACGAAGAGCATGTCCAGGAACTCGTGCTGCCCGCCAATGTCCGCCATGTCGCGCCCGGCGACAGCCTCGCCGACATGATGGCGCGCGGCGACATTGTTGCCGGTTTCGACGCAGCGGCCGGGATCGGCCGCACCGGCGCGCCCACCGGCGGCTGGCAGGAAGTCGAAACCAATTATCCCGACCTGTTCCCCAATGCGGTCGAACTGGAAGCGGAATACTACGCGCGCACCGGCATCTACCCGATGCACGGTACGATCGTGGTCAAGGATGCGGTGCTGGCTGAACACCCCTGGGTCGCCCGCTCGCTCTACGACGCGTTCAGCAAGGCCAAGGCCGACTATCTGGTCAAACTTGCTTCGGGCGAGGCAACCGGTGCCACCGCCGACAAGCACCGCGCGATCCGGAAGATCGTCGGACCCGATCCGCTGCCCTATGGCATCGAGGAAAACCGCGCCACGATCGAGGCGCTGGAAAAGACCGCGTTCGACCAGGGCCTGACCCCGCGCCGGATGAGCATGGACGAACTGTTCGTCGATCCCACGAAGATTGCCGCGCTCGCCTGAGCGTCACGGCGGAGAGATTGCATGATTATCGATTGCCACGGCCATTTCACCACGGTGCCCAAGTCGTTTCGCGATTTCCGCGCGGCGCAAGTCGCCGCAGCAAACGATCCGGCCAATGCGCCGCCGCTGTCGGCCGCGCATGTCACCGACGATGAAATCCGCGAGGGCGTCGGCAATGGCCAGTTGAAGCTGCAGCAGGAACGCGGCAGCGACATAACGCTGTTTTCGCCGATCGCCGGGCTGATGAGCCACCATCTCGGCAACGAACGCACCAGTCTCGAATGGGCAACGATCAGCAACGACCTGGTGCGCCGGGTGTGCGATATCTATCCCGACAACTTTGTGCCGGTGGGCATGCTGCCGCAAAGCCCCTATGCCCCGCCGAAGAATTCGATCCCCGAATTGCGCCGGATGGTCAATGAACTCGGCTTTGTCGGGGTCAACGTCAATCCCGACCCGACCGGCGGCTATTGGACCGGCAAGCCGTTCACCGACCGCGAATGGTATCCGCTGTTCGAAGCGATCTGCGAGCTTGACGTGCCGGCGATGGTGCACGTCGCGGCAAGCTGCAATCCCAACTTCCACGGCACCGGGGCGCACTATATCAACGCCGATACTTCGGTGTTCATGCAGATCCTGCAATCGGACCTGTTCACAGATTTTCCGACGCTGCGGCTGATCATTCCGCATGGTGGCGGCGCGGTGCCCTATCACTGGGGCCGCTATCGCGGGATGAGCCTCGAGATTGCCAACCGGCCGCTCGAAGGGCTGCTCGACAACGTGTTCTTCGACACGTGCGTCTATCACCATCCCGGCGTCGAACTGCTGACCAAAGTCGTGCCCACCTCGAACGTGCTGTTCGGCTCGGAAATGATCGGCGCCGTGCGTGGGCGTGACCCTGACACCGGGCACTATTTCGACGATACCAAGCGCTATATCGACCAGTGCGACGCCTTGAGCGAAGCCGACCGCGCCGCGATTTTCGAAGGCAATGCCCGCCGGGTCTATCCGCGCCTCGATGCCCATCTGAAGGCCAAGGGGCTCTGATCCGCCATGACCGCAATTATCGACATCCATCCGCACATCATCTCGGATGACGAAACGCGCTATCCGCCGGCACCGTTGTTCGGCAAGCGCTCGGACTGGTCACAGGAACGGCCCAACACCGTCGAGGCGCTGATCGCGGCGATGGACGAAGCCGGCGTTGCCAAGGCGGCGGTGGTCCATTCGTCGACCACTTACGGCTTTGACAACAGCTATGTCGTCGATGGCTGCAATGCCTTTGCCGACCGGCTGATCGCGGTGGGCTCGGTCGATGTCGCCGCGCCCGATGCCTGCGCGGTGATCCGCGACTGGGTGGACAAGGGGCTGAAGGGCCTGCGCATTTTCACCGGCGGCTCGACCAAGGATTTCGACCCCACCGAACTCGAAAACCCGGCGGCATATCCGGCATGGGAACTGCTGGGTGAATTGGGCATCCCGATGTGCATCCAGACCGGCCCGATCGGGCTGCCGCAGGTGACCGACCTTGCGCGACGGTTTGCCAACGTCAACATCATTCTCGATCACCTCGGTCGTCCCGACGTGCTCGACGGACCGCCTTATGCCAATGCCGCCTCGCTGTTCGAGCTGGCCGCCCTGCCCAACATCTACCTAAAGCTCACGCCGCGGATTTTCGGCGACGTCAAGAAAGGTGCAGCAAGCGCGGAAACCTT
>CAITOD010000223.1 GCA_903893935.1 uncultured Sphingomonadales bacterium | reverse complement strand
GTCGAAGGCGAGACCCACGGTCTCGACGCCGATGCGGGTGATTACCTGATCAAGGGTGACGACGACTGATCATGAAAGCCCCCCGCCGGATCGGCCCGGCGGGGGGCTTTTTTGTGGGGTGGATATCAAGACCACCTATTCTTGCCCACAAGACCCAACGTCCGTTCGTGCTGAGCTTGTCGAAGCATGCGCGCTACGGCTGTGCTGGTGCTTTTTGCGAATTTTGGGCAGTCTGCCGCGCGCGTGCTTCGACAAGCTCAGCACGAACGGAGGTAAGTTGAAAAGGGTCTGCGGCCTTCGCCTCTCGCACCGATACCAGCGTCACCCAACGCGTCGTCCGGTTAGCGAGATGCCCGGCAAAACAGCTTCGGCTCGTCGGGATGGCGGGAGCGCGTTCGGTGCAGTGTCACCGGGGAGGCGGTTTCTTCCCAATATTCTTTGACATTGCCCGTCAGCACGGGATCACGCAGCAAGCCATCGAAGGTCGCGGTACCGCCGTGCGCGTCGGGGACGTACACGCTGAAGGCAAGATGGCCCGATGATTGGTCGTATGCAATCGACGAGGCTCTGACCGGCGCCGCAAGCGCACCTTCGGACCAGCTGTAGGTTATCGTCCAGCCGTCGTGGCGCTTTGTAATAGCGATAATGTGTCCCGCCACATCGCCGCTGTCGCGCTCCCAACACGTGTCTGCATAGACCCGCGTTTCACCCGCCACCCACGGCGCAGCAAAAGCACCCTGCGTCCCCCCAAGCAGCAGACCAGCCAGCAGCCCAAATTTGCGGGATGCAAGGGCAATAGCCCTTGCCCGCCGGAGGCTCTTCACCCCTTGGCCCGACGATGTTCGCCCTTCACCCACCGCACGGTGCCCGAGCTTGCGCGCATGACCACGCTTTCGGTGGTCATGATCCCCGACTTGTGGCGCTTGACACCCGCCAGCAGCGAGCCGTCGGTAACACCCGTGGCGGCAAAGATGCAGTCGCCTTTGGCGAGTTCGGTCAGGTCGTATTGTTTGTTGAGGTCGGTGATGCCCCATTTTTTCGCGCGCGCGCGTTCGTCTTCGTTGCGGAACACCAGGCGGCCTTTGAACTGGCCGCCGACGCAGCGCAGCGCGGCGGCTGCCAGCACGCCTTCGGGTGCGCCGCCTTGGCCGATGTAGAGATCGATGCCGGTTTCTTCGTTGGTGGTGGCGATCACGCCCGCGACATCGCCATCGGGGATCAGTGTGATGCCGCAGCCCAGCCCGCGCAATTCGGCGATGATGTCGTTGTGGCGCGCGCGGTCGAGCACGCAGACGGTGATCTCGCCCGGGGCAACGCCTTTGGCCTTGGCCACGGCGGTCACGTTTTCGGTTACGGTGCGGTCGAGGTCGATGATCCCGGCGGGGTAGCCGGGGCCGACCGCAATCTTGTCCATATAGACGTCGGGGGCGTTGAGCAGTCCGCCTTCTTCGGCGACGGCGAGCACGGCGAGCGCGTTGGGGCCGGCTTTGGCGGTGATCGTGGTGCCTTCGAGCGGGTCGAGCGCGATATCGATCTTGGGGCCTTTACCCGGCGCGAGGCCCACTTTTTCGCCGATGAACAGCATTGGTGCTTCGTCGCGTTCGCCTTCGCCGATGACGACGGTGCCATCCATGTAAAGCTCGTTGAGTGCTGCGCGCATGGCTTCGACGGCGGCGGCATCGGCGGCCTTTTCATCGCCTCGCCCGATCAGTTTCGACGCGCCGATCGCCGCGGCTTCGGTCACGCGGACCATTTCGAGCACGAGCACGCGATCGAGCACGGTGGACGGAGCGGGTTGTGCAATGGGTTGGGTCACGGTAATTCCCTGCGATTGGTGGGCAAAGGATGGCGGGCGCGCAGACGTATGCGTGGCCCTAGACTGAGGAAGCTGGTTTTGTCGAGTGTCGTCCCTGTTGCTCTTTGGCCTGTTGCTCTTTGGCCTGTTGCTCTTTGGCCTGCTGCTCTTTCGCGCTTTGGCCTGGGCCTGGCGTTGTTGGCCATGCCGCTGGCGCAAGCAAGCGCCCAGACCCCCTCGCCAAAAGCTGCGCCTGCTGCCAAAACTGCGTCTCCGCCCACACCGAGTCTGCCGTTACCCGCCGACGATGACATTTCAAAGGATGCGCCGACGATCGCCGAGCGCCTGCTGGTCGCCCCGCGCGAACCGCAATGCGACGAAAACGGCCAGATCGGCGGGATTGTGGTGTGCGGCAAAAAGAAGGACAATTCGAAAAATCGCCTGCCGATCCCCGGCGAGCTGAATTCGGCCACCGCGACCGCCGACGGATTGCCGCGCGCGCCCGACGTGATGGGCAACCGCATCACCGGGCACAGCATCCATTTTGGCGCGACGCCGCGCGAACTGCTGCCCGATATCGATTTCAAGCTGCTGCCCGACGATCCGCTCGGCTCCGATGCCGATCGCATCGGCAAAGGCGAGATTCGCGGCAACTAATCTTCGAGAATATACATCACCAGCGGCGGCTCGGCGAGGCTGGGCGAGCCGTCGGGCAGGCGCAGCGCTTCGGCGATCGCGCTTTCGGGGCCATGGTGGGTGACCAGCGAAACGAGCGCACGGGACTCGCCGGCCACTTCCACACGGCCTTTCTGGATCAGGCTTTCGATCGAAACGCCGGCATCGCGCATCGCGGCGGCAATCTCGGCGAGCGTGCCCGGCCGGTCGGCGACGGTGAAGCGCAAATAGGCTTTGCCGGTGCGGTGGCCGCTGTCGGCGCGCAGCGCGGGTTCGAGTTCGGCGGCGGGGATCGAGAACGGCGCGCCGATATCGCCGCGCGCGATGTCGATCAGATCGGCAACAACCGCGCTGGCGGTCGGGCCATCGCCTGCACCCGCGCCCTGAAACAGCAGGCGGCCGACGAAATTGCCTTCGGCCACCACCGCATTGGTCGCGCCATCGACATGCGCGAGCGGATGGTCGCGATGCACCAGATGCGGGTGCACACGCTGGAACAGCCGGTGCCGGCCTGCGCCATCGGTTTCGATTTCGCCCATCCCGATCAGGCGGATGTAATAGCCCAGCGCATCGGCTTGGGCGATATCGGCGGCGAGCACGCGGCGGATGCCGGTGACCGCGACCGCGCCGAAATCGATCACCGTGCCAAATGCGATCGAGGCGAGGATCGACAGCTTGTGCGCCGCATCGATCCCGTCGATGTCGAAGCTTGGATCGCTTTCGGCATACCCTTTGGCCTGCGCTTCGCCGAGCACGTCGGCAAAGTCGCGCCCGGTGTCTTCCATCGTCGACAGGATATAATTGCAGGTGCCGTTGAGGATGCCATAGACGCGGTGGATGTGATTGGCCGCAGCGCCTTCCTTCAGCCCCTTGATCACCGGAATGCCGCCCGCTACCGCCGCTTCGAAGCGCAAGGCACAGCGCGCGGCTTCGGCGCGGGTGGCCAATTCGAGCCCGTGGTGTGCGATCATCGCCTTGTTGGCAGTGACGAGGCCCTTGCCCGCTTCGAACGTGGTGCGCGCGAGCGCCAGCGCCGGGCCATCGGCGCCGCCGACCAGTTCGACCACCACATCGACATCATCGCGTTCGCCCAGGATCACCATGTCGTCTTCCCAGGCATAGCGCGCGGCGTCGAAGCCGCGGTTCTTGCCGCGGTTGCGCGCGCTGATCGCGGTGATCTCGATCGGGCGTCCGGCGCGTCGCGCGATCAGGTCGGTATTGGCTTCGATCAGGCGGACGACGCCGCCGCCGACCGTGCCAAGGCCGGCGAGCGCGATACGCAAAGGTTGGGTCATGGTGTCCTCGTCGGGCGCATGCGACGGCATGGCCCCAGATCGCGCAGTATCAGCGCATAGTCTTCGGCGGCAATCCGCTTGTTGGCCGCACCGGTCGAAATCGCCGCCGCGCCGGGGATCGTGTCGGGCAGCGCGCAGGCGAGCCGATACCAGGCCAGCGTCTCGGGGTGCGGCGGCCGGGCCGCCTGATCGACGATCTCGCCAAAGCTGACACCCCAGCGGGGGGCCTCGCCCGGGCGCCGCACCACCGAAATCGACACCGGCTTGCCGCTGTCGGTGGCAAAGAAGAACTGCGTTTCGCCTTCACCGGCGAGATTGCCCGGCACGTGCAGCGCTTCGCGAAATCCGGTGATGCGCGGCGGGGCGTCGGGATCGACCAGTTCGGTCAGGATCGCGCGCATGCGGGCTTCCAGCGCCGGGGACCAGGCAAATATCGTGTCCGAGGCGGTAAGCAGCAGTTCGCCCGGCTTGCCGGACACGACGTTGCCGAACAGCAGCACCGGAGTCTTGACCAGCTTTGGCACTTTGCCGTTGGCGTTGAGCGGCACGTCGGCGAGCAGCCGCAGCGATTCGCCCAGTTCGGGGCCGACCAGCACGCCGGCGGTATCCGCCTCGATATAAAGGCGGGCAAATCCGGCCGGGAGACCGGGGGATTGTTCGATCTTAAGGCGGCTTTGGCGGTGGATCACGGCCTTTGCGACGACCGGGCTGCGCTGCGCCAGATCGACCAGATCGGCATAAGTCCGGCCCGCCAGGATCGCGGGTGTCGCCGGCACCGGATCAGCGATCACAGGGCCCTGTTGCCGGCCTGCCGAAGGCGCGGAATCGCCCGAATTCTGGGCGTTTGCGGTGTCTGGCAGCGCCATGGCGCCAGCCGACAGCGCGGCCGCAAACACGATCGTTGCAAAGGGGCGATAAACGGGCTTGGGCATAGTCTGGTCCTGGCAATCCAAGGGGGCTTTCGGCGACCCTTCAGCGCGGGTCAAGAACCCTTTGCGGGGTGAATTGGGAGTGAACCGATAAAGCAATTGCGTGCCCCTACCTTCGGCGTTAAGGATCGGGCTCGATTGGGCAAACTATAAACAAATGCCCGACGAAAGCCGCCTCGGGGCGCTTTGCGTAGGCAAGGCTTTAACCGCTGACGGTTGACCGGGTTGCCGGCAGGGTGGAATTATATCGCTGGATTGGCCGGTCGGGCGGGACGGTGATTCCGCTCGTGGCTCCGTATTGGTCTTTGCTGTGTGGAGAAATCCGCGTTGCAGAGGCTGTGGGGAAGATGATGGAGTTAAGAAGCTGAATGGCTTACGCTGACCAACAGATGAGCGGTAACAAGATCACCGCGCTCATCATCGTTGCTCTTCTTCATGTCGTTGTCGGCTACGCGCTGATCTCTGGACTCGCGTATTCGGCCTTCAAGAAGATCAAGGAGGTGACCACCGCGGTCAAGATTGACCCGGACAAGCCGCCACCACCGC
>CAITOD010000222.1 GCA_903893935.1 uncultured Sphingomonadales bacterium | reverse complement strand
CGGTCGGCTCTATGCCCTGATTGCCGACCAGCCGAGGCTGCGGCTCGATCGGGCGAGGCAATTTGCATTGCGCAACGGCGCGCCGGTCGCGCTGCGCATTGCAGGCGTCAGCTATCGGCGGTTTGATCTGGGCGCCGAGCGGGTGGCGCAGGATCGCGCCAGGGCTACGCGCGACATCACGCAATTGCGCGCAGCCGCGCTGGCCGCGCAGCCGCCGGCAGAGCCGGCGCCGCACGCGAAATCCGATCTGGTCGATCTGACCACGATCGATCCGGGCATACGGCTCGATATCCGCTATGCCACGGCCGACAACAATATCGGCCTGCCCTTGTATGAAAAGCCGATGGCCTTTTTGCAGCGGCCGGCGGCCGAGGCGCTCGGGCGAGCGCATCGCGCGCTGGCGGCATATGGCTTCGGGCTGATGATCCATGATGGCTACCGGCCGTGGTATGTGACCAAAATCTTCTGGGACGCGACTTTGCCCGAAGAACACGTGTTCGTCGCCGACCCGGCGCAAGGGTCGCGGCACAATCGCGGCTGCGCGGTCGATCTCACGCTCTATGATTTGCGCACGGGCAAGGCGCTGGTGATGACCAGTCGCTACGACGAGATGTCTCCGCGCTCGTTCGCCGATTACCGGGGCGGCACCACGCGCCAGCGCTGGTTGCGCGACTTGTTGCGCCAGACGATGGAAGCGCAGGGTTTTGCGGTCTATCCCGAGGAATGGTGGCACTTCGATTATCACGCCTGGGCTGACTATGCGATCGGCAACGCCAGCTTCAGCGATCTGGCCGGGCGCCCGGCGCGGTGACCGGCCGCCACATGTTTCATCGCACCCCGCGCTCCAGCCCGCCCGTGGCTGTGGCGGGCGAGGGCAGCTTTGTGATCGATGCCGAGGGGCGACGGTATCTCGATGCTTGCGGCGGGGCGGCGGTGGCGGCGCTGGGGCATGGGCATCCGGCGGTCGCAGCCGCGATCGGGGCCCAGGCGAGCAAGCTCGGCTACGCCAACACCAGTTTTTTCAGCAACGAACCGGCCGAGGCGCTGGCCGAGGCGATTGCGGCGCAATGCCCGGGAACGCTCGACCGGGTGTGGTTTACCGGTAGCGGCTCGGAAGCGGTCGAGGCGGCGATCAAGCTCGCGCGCCAATATCATTGGGAACGCGGCGATACCCGGCGCACGCGGCTGATCGCGCGGCGGCAGAGCTATCATGGCAACACGCTTGGCGCATTGGCGGCAGGCGGCAATCCGCTGCGCCGCGCGGCCTATGCGCCGCTGCTTGCCGACGTGTCGCTGATCGAGCCGTGCTTTGCCTATCACCACGCGCGGGCGGACGAAACGCCCGAAGCCTATGGCGCGCGCGCGGCCGACGCGCTGGAGGCCGAATTGCAGCGGCTTGGGCCCGGCACCGTGATGGCGTTTCTGGCCGAAACGGTCGTCGGCGCAACGGCGGGCGCAGTGCCGCCCGAACCGGGCTATCTCGCCGCGATCCGCGCGATCTGCGATGCGCATGGCGTGCTGCTGATCCTCGATGAAGTGATGTGCGGCAGCGGGCGCACGGGCAGCTTTCTGGCGTGCGCGCAAGACGGTGTGACGCCCGATATCGTCACGATCGCCAAAGGTCTCGGGGCGGGCTACCAGCCGATCGGCGCGGTGGTGTGCAGAGCCGCCATCCACGATACGATCGCCGACAATTCGGGCGTGCTGCTTCACGGTCAGACTTACAATGCGCATCCGGTCGCCTGCGCGGGCGCGCTCGCGGTACAAAGCGTGATCCGCGAGGAAGGCCTGCTGGCGCGGGTGGCGGCGGGCGGCGAGCGCTTGCGCGGCGCCCTGCTCGCGCGACTGGGCCCGCATCCGCATGTCGGCGACATTCGCGGGCGCGGCTATCTGCTGGGGATCGAATTCGTCGCCGACCGTGCCGCGCGCGCGCCGTTCGACCCCGCGCTGCAGATCAACCAGCGGATCAAGGCGGCAGCCTTTGCGCGCGGCCTGCTGGTCTATCCGGGCGGTGGCACAGTCGATGGCCGGCGGGGCGATCATGTGGTGATCGCCCCGCCCTACAACACCAGCGATGCGGAACTTGGCATGATCGTCGACCGGCTGGGCGAGAGCATTGACGCGGTGTTTGCGACACTGCTCGCGGCGGGCTGAAGCGCGCCGCCAAAATTTGTTCAATCGGTTGCGTCCGAATCGGTCGAACGGTACGTAATGGGAAAGGGGGAGTCGAACATCCCTCGGTTCGATGGAGACGAACATGCACCATAAAATCACAATGAATGCCGGCGCGTTGAACGCTGGTCTGGCGCGGCGCGAAGCGCTGAAAGCAGGTGGAATGGGTGTACTTTCCGTGGCGGCAATCGGCATTCTGGCCGGCGAGCCGACCATGGCCAAAGCCGCAGCGTCGTCGGCCGATGCCGACATTCTCAACGTGGCGCTGGGGCTCGAACACGAAGCGATTGCCGCCTATCAGATCGGGGCGGAAAGCGGTCTCTTGCAAAAACCCGTACTCGACGCTGCGGTGCTGTTCCAAAGCCATCACAAGGCGCACCGCGATGCGCTGATCGCAGCGATCGGCAAGCTGGGCGGGACTCCGGTCGCGGCCAAATCGACCTCGGACTATGTTGCCTCGCTCGACATCGCATCGGTCAAGTCGCAGACCGACGTGCTGCGCCTGGCGCGAAAACTCGAACGTGGTGCGGCCAACGCTTATATCGGCGTGATCCCGTCTTTCAAGAACGTGGCTTATGCGCAGATTTCGGCGCGTCTGGCCGCCGACGAAACGATGCACTGGACAGTGCTGACCCAGGTGCTCGGCGATGCCTTGCCGACCCAGGCGCTGTCGTTCGGGGCCTGATATGGTCAATTTCGCCTGAACGAGCGGGCGATTGAACAAGCAAGGGTGTCGTGCGTGGTCTGGCGACCGCGCACGATGCCCTTGACGGCTTTGCGCCGGATTGCCGCGCAGCCCATTGCCGGAAGGACTTGACCGAATGATGCGTTTGAAAACCCTGGCGACCGTGCTGGCGCTGGCGCCAAGTCTGTTAACCCCGACGGCCGGCCATGCCGCGGCGCCCGCGGGCGATCCCGTCCACGGCCAGGATATCTATGAAAGCCGTTGTTCGGCCTGCCATTCGATCGATGCCAACCGCGTCGGGCCGGCGCATCGTGGCGTCTATGGGCGCAAGGCCGGTTCGGCGCCCGGCTATGCCTATTCGCCCGCCTTGCGCGCGTCGCGCGTGATCTGGACCGAGGCCACGCTGGCGCGCTGGCTGACCAATCCGCAAGCATTCATCCCGGGCTCGCGCATGGGTTTCCAGGTTGCCGAAGCGCAGGATCGCGCCGATGTGATTGCCTATCTGAAGACGCAGACCGCGAAGAAGTAGGCACCGCGTCTTCCCGATTGATACCCGGTTGCCATGGACTTTTGTGCAACTGGACGAAAGTCCGGTTCGGGCGCACAATTGACCGTTGGAGTCTTTGCCGGATGGACCGGCAGAGTCGCGGTCCAACCCTTGGGTGCCAACGGGAAGAACGGCGATGTTCACCAGCCAGGAAGTGCTCGGCGTGAGGCACTGGACGCCCGATCTGTTCAGCTTTGCGCTGACCCGTCCGGCGGGTTTCAAATTCCAGTCGGGCCAGTTCGTGATGCTGAATCTGCCCGAACGCGACGGGCATCAGCCCAAGCCGCGCGCTTATTCGATCACTTCGCCCGACTATGCCGAAGAGCTGGAGTTCCTCTCGATCGTCGCGCCCGACGGGCAATTGACCACCCATCTGCAGCACATCCAGCCGGGCGATCACGTGCTGGTGGGCAGCAAGCCGACCGGATCGCTGGTGCACAGCGCGCTCACGCCCGGCCGGAACCTGTTTCTGTTCGGCACTGGCACCGGCATCGCGCCTTGGCTGAGCATTGCCCGCGATATCCATACGTATGGCGACGAAGATCTCGGGATCGAGCGCAAATTCGATCATGTTTATCTTTGCCACGGTGTGCGCCATGCGTGCGAACTGGTGTATCGCGACTATCTCGAACGCGACATTTTCGCAGAAGAGGGGCTGGGACCGCTGGTGCAGGGGCGGTTGCATTACTACCCCTCGGTTACACGCGAAGCCTTCGTGCGCAATGGCCGGCTGACCGATCTGATCACCAGTGGGCAATTGTTCCGCGATCTCGGGCTCGACCGGACACAATTCGACCCCGAGAGCGACCGGGTGATGATTTGCGGCAGCGTGCCGGTCAACCACGCGATGAAAGACATCTGCGTGGCGCACGGCCTGCGCGAAGGCGCCACGCACCGCCCCGGCACGTTCGTCGTCGAACGCGCTTTCGTCGATCATTCGCCGGCGCCGGCCGCGAACTAGATCACTTTGCTTCGGGAAAGCCGAGCGCCTTGCGCACCTGGCCGCGCGCCAGTTCGATATCCTTCACAAATGCACGGTCCGTCAGCAGCTGCGCGAACAGTGCGGAAGCAGCCAGGCGACCGGCATCGAGATCAGCGGGGTAGTGGAACCCGCAAATCAGGCGGCTCTGGCCGAAGTCATAGGCGCGCTGCATGATCGCGTCGGCGCGTTCGGGCACGAGGTGGCTCAGCACGAGCCCCCACATCCAGCCATATGTCGCGTGGCCCGAGGGGTAGGAGCCGGTGTCGCGCAGATGGTAATCGCGATCGTCGACGGCATAGTCGCACCCTGGCTGATCGGGAAACCGCACATAAGGTCGCACCCGGCCCCCGTCGCGCACGTCGTGCTTGAGCTGCGCCAGCATTGCGCCATCGTCGGCAAGCACGCGCGTCATCACTGTCATCAGCGCGCTGCCAGCGCCGGTGGGCAATGGTCCGCCCGCCGCATCGCCAAACCGCGCCGCCACGGTCGGCGCGCTCAACACGTCGTCAGCCTGGGCGACTGCGCGGCGCGGCGCGTCCTTCACCGCCAGCGGGCGCGTGGCGAAAAACGTGGCGATGTCGCGCGTGTCGTTAATATCGCCGAGCGCGGGTTGTGCGGGCAGCCAGGTGGCGATCGACGGTTCGTGGTCGAGATAGGGCCTTGCCGTCTGGGCAGGCGCCATGGCCGGCGCCATCGCAGACAAAGCGGCGATCAGCAGCGCCAGCGTGCAGGCGGAAATGCGGGTGTGAATCGGGCGGGTGTGAATCGGGCCGGTGTGCATCAGGGCTGTCTCCTGCAATCGAAGCTGCGACCGCTTGAATACGCTTTGATGACAGCGCGCGCGGCTTGCCTTCAGCGCGCAGTTGCGGGCCGAAATCCGGCAGGCGGATCAACGACCAGGCCGCGCGCAAATATTTGCGCCGATATGGCGCCAATCGGTCAGCCCGGGCTGCAGTCGAGCGACAACTCGGTGTGTTTGGGCTTGACGATCCGCACCGCATCGCGCGGCACGCCCGCTGCGACTTCGGCGTGGATGCCGTCGTCCAGATCGCTTTCGCCCGGATGATGGAAGGCCATGCGGAACTTGCGCTGGCTGATCAGCAAATCTTCGTCGAGCGGCTTGCACCCGGTCGATCGCGTCATGCGCAGCCCGACCAGCTGACCATCGACATCATGGATCTGGTCGAACCCGAATTCGGCGCGGATATCCGCCAGATTGGTGATCGCGGGGCATTCCTTGCGCACCGCGGCGCAGACTTCGCGCGTGTCGGGCTCATCGTCGGCAGCGAGATGCCAGCGCGGCTCGGGCGAAAACAGGAACGGTGCGGCGCTTTCGGCGGCCAGTGCGCCGGTGCTCGCGAGCGCGGCGATCGCGACGATCCGGGCCAGGCGCTTTGCATGTGGTTTCATTTTGCGGTCTCCTGAACACGGATTAAGGCGCCTTGCACTGTGCGATGTGTCCGACTCGCGTCCGCACGCATCCTGCCGGAGTATTTGCGCTGCTCTACGCCGAAAACATCCCTGACTGGCTGTGGATCATGCTCGCCGCAGCAGGAATGGTGACGTGCGCCGCCGCGTTCCTGTTGCGCCGCTATGAAAGCAACCGCAAATATCTGGCGAAAGCAAGGCATGACCGTCGCGTGGTGCGCGCAAGAACCTGGCATTGGCTCTATTCGCGCACGACAACCAGACGCCTGACCGATCGGCGGGGGCAGGATTCGCCGACGGATTGAAGCGGCTACTGGCAGTTGTCGCGCCCGCATGGGCCGATCGCTTGGGCAAACTTCGACAACCATGTTATAGACGACACGAGTTCGGCCAGGGGAGCATGAGCGATGGCAAAATTCCGGATCGGGGCGGCGGTCGCGCTGGTGGCGCTCGCGCCCCATCCTGCGCTGGCCGAGGCCGAGCCGCCGGTCTGCACCGCCGCGGGCACTTTGCCGCCCGAACTCTCAGCCTGGTCGATGCTGGTGTTTCGCGACGCCGCCACCAGCCCGTCTGCGCTTGACCAGGCCCGGCTGGTGCCGGGCGAAGCCTCGCGCGTTACGCTTGCGCCCATGGCGCGCGTGACCTTTCCGCTGCACCCCGAAAAGACCGCCGCCGCCGATAGCTATGGCGGGCTGCTGCAACTGGTGGTGCCGGCGCGCGGAACCTATCGCGTGGTGCTGGGATCACGCGCGTGGATCGACATGGTGGCCCCTGCCGGGCAAGCCGTGCCCTCGATTGCGCACACCATGGGGCCGGCGTGCACCGGCATTCGCAAAATGGTCGATTTTGCGCTGGCCCCGGGCCATCACACTTTGCAGCTTTCGGGCAACCCGACGACGGAAATCAGCGTGCTGGTGCTCCGCCAGCCCTGATCGCCGCGTCCGGACCGGACTGCAACGGCACGGTTTGCATGGTATTTCGGGCATGACACTCGCCGCGCCGTGGGATAAGCAGCACCCCGCAGCGAGGCCTGGTGCTCGCGGCAGTCTTGTGCAGTTGCGAAGAAAGATTTTGGCAGCGTGACCCAGATCGTTCCGGTGATTTTGTGCGGCGGAAGCGGCACACGTTTGTGGCCGCGCTCGCGCAAATCGAGGCCGAAACCGTTCATTCCGCTGATCGGCGACACCACCTTGTTCGCCGCCACGGCGCTGCGCTGCAGCAGGGACGCCGGGTTCGCTGATCCGGTCGTGGTGGCGGGCGCGCCGCATGTCGCGCTGGTCGAAAGCCAGTTGCCTGATCCTGCTGCGGGCACGATCATCGTCGAGCCCGAAGGCAAGAACACCGCGGCGGCGATTGCGCTCGCGGCCGCGCGTCTGCCCGTCGATGCGGTCATGCTGGTGTGCCCGAGCGACCACCATATCGGCGACTGGGCGGCGTTTCGCGCGGCGGCGCATGCCGCCGCAGCGCTCGCCGCCGATGACTGGCTGGTTTCGTTCGGGATCGCGCCGACTGCGCCCGAAACCGGGTTCGGCTATCTGAAACGCGGGGGCGCGATCGAAGGCTCGGGCGGCTATCGCGTCGAACGCTTTGTCGAAAAGCCCGATCTCGACCGCGCCCGCGCGTTTCTCGCCGATGGCGGCTATTCGTGGAACGGCGGCATTTTCGCGTTTCGCGCCGGCGCATTCCTGGCCGAACTCGCGCAGCATCGCCCCGATATCGCCGACGCAGTGCGTGCCGCGGTTGCCGCCGGCCACGCCGACGGGCAGCGGTTTCATCCCGATCCCGCGTTGTTTGCCACGATCGTCGGCGAATCGGTCGATTACGCGGTGATGGAAAAGACCGCGCGCGCGGCGATGGTGCCGGTGGCGATGGACTGGTCCGATATCGGCAACTGGCAGGCGCTCCACGCCGCACTGCCGCAGGATGCGGCGGGCAATGTGGTGCGCGGGACCGCTGAATTGCGGGGCTGCCGCAATGTCATGGTCGAAACCGACGGGCCGCGCGTGTCGGTGGTGGGGGTCGAAAACCTGATCATCGTTGTCGATGGCAACGAAGTGATGGTGACCACCCCGGGCGGCGCGCAACTGGTGGGCAAGCTGCAAGGCGCGGTGAACCAGTGAGCGGGTTGCCGGTCCGGCTGGTCGAAAAACCCTGGGGGAT
>CAITOD010000221.1 GCA_903893935.1 uncultured Sphingomonadales bacterium | reverse complement strand
TTTCCGCAATCTCGCGTGCCTTGGCCAGCGAAACCGCAGAAAGTGGGCCAAGTCCGATCTCTTCGCGGCCTGCGTGGCCCTTGGCGGTCATGAACACCCACGACTTAGCACCTTGCTTGGTGATGCGCAGATAAAGCCCGCCTCCATCAGCATGGCGGCCAGGGGCCTTCAGGTGTTGGATTCTCTTGGCATTAAGGAGGTGCAGGGCTCTGGCCATGGATCATTGGTTCCTATGATCGATGCCCACTTTCATGCCCACTATTTGAGCGGATAGCAAGGGAGCGATGTGGTTGGTTAGGAACGAATGTGAACTGCAGCTTGCGTAATTAACGTCGAAAAAACAGTGACTAATGGACAGATGTGAACCGCAGAGAACTGCTGAGGATTGAATAGTTCTACGGACTCCCGCTCCGCCATCTATCAGTTTGAGCTGCTGCCGGTTTGGCGGACACTGGGTCAAGGTGTTTTGACCTTACCGGAGAGCATCAATGCAACGAAGGAAATTTTGTCCGCGCGTTCAAGCGTGAGGCGGTTGGATTGGGCCGCGAACGCGGGGTCGCAGTTGCGCAGATGGCGCTTTTCACAATGAAGATTTGCGGCGGCATTTGGCGACAGCAACCCGCTGTGCGGCATTGCGGTGGTTTTCAGGCTTTGGTTACAATCTGGTCGATCGCGCCAAATGGCGTGCGGCCGTCGCTGGTGAGTCCTTCCATCCGTACGCGGTCGCCGATTGCCATGAACTGCGTCCGTGGCTGGCCGTGGGCGATCATTTCGATCGCGCGACGTTCGGAAATGCAGGCGGAGCCGCGGGCGGCATATTCGCGGTTTGATACAGTGCCTGACCCGATGATTGTGCCCGCCACCAGATCTCGGGTGCGCGCTGCATGGGCTATGAGTTCGGGGAACGAAAACGCCATCTGGTCGCCATTGACCAGCCCGAACCGTTCTCCATTCCATTCGACCAGCAGATCGCAACAGACGCGCCCGTTGCGCCATTGATCCCCGAGTTCATCGGGGGTGACTGCAAACGGCGCCATGCTGCAGGCGGGCTTGGCCTGCACCCAGCCGAACCCGGTTTTCATTTCGATCGGGGCGATGGCGCGCAGCGACCAGTCGTTGATCTGCACGATCAGGCGGATATGCGCCGCGGCGCCCTCCGCGCTCACGCCCATCGGCACCGCATCAACAATCACGCCGAATTCGCCCTCGAAATCAATGCCATCGGCTTCGTTGGCGAACGGGACAGGATCGGTTGGGCCGTAAAACCGGTCGGACAGGCCCTGATACATCAGCGGACGCCCGGTTTCGTTGGGGGGCAGGCTGAACGCGATTTGCATCAGTTCGCCGTGCTGGTGAAACGCCGACCCGTCGAGCCATTGCCAGGAGCGGGGCAGGGGGGCGGCGAGCGTCGCAGCATCGAGCCGATCGCCTTCGCCAGCCGCCAGCCGCACAGCCAGCGCTTGCAGGGCCGGCGCAACTGCCTGCCAGTCGGTGATTGCCGCCAACAGGCTATGGTTGGCGCCAAGCCAGCGTGTACCATCGGCGGAAACGACAGCCAGCATGCCATCGGGCGTACCGTCGCGAAGGGTTGCCAGCCGCATCGCGATCAGCTTTCGAAAATGGCGACAGCGCGCGTCCAGCCCGCCGAAGCGCCCTGGATCTTGTGCGGAAAGCACGACACCGTGAACCCGTCTCCCGGCAGGACTTCCAGGTTGTGCAGTTTTTCAAGGTGGCAATAGCCGATATCGCGCCCCGCCTTGTGCCCTTCCCAGATCAGCGAGGTGTCGCCGGTTTCGGCCACCTTTTTGGCGGTATGGGCAAACGGAGCGTCCCAGCTCCAGGCATCGGTGCCGGTCACGCGGATGCCCCGGCTGGTCAGGTACATGGTCGCTTCATAGCCCATGCCGCAGCCGACATTGACGAAATCGGGCCGGCCCAGCGCTTTGCCGGCGGCGGTGTTGACCAGCACGATTTCGAGCGGTTGCAGCGTGTGACCGATGCGCGCGAGTTCATCCTCGACGTCTTGGGCGGTCACCACATAGCCATCGGGAAAATGCCGGAAATCGAGTTTTACGCCAGGCTGGAAACACCATTCGAGCGGCACTTCATCGATCGTGATGGCGCGTTCGCCGCCGTTCATGGTCGGGTGAAAATGCCAGGGCGCATCGAGATGCGTGCCGTTGTGCGTGGTCAGCGTAATCGTCTCGGCCGCGGCAAACCCTTCGCCACCGGGGATCGCATCGGCGGTCAGGCCGGGAAAGAAATGCGCGGCTTCGGTCACCGTTTCGCCGTGCGTCTGATAAGTGATGTGCGGGCGCATGAACGGCGGGTCCGACACAACATCGTTGCACAAAGTGATCGACAGATCGACGAATCGGCGTGTCATGGTCTTGTCCTCTCAGGCCGTTTTGCCGCCGAGCGTATCGGCAAACCAGTCGGCGATATAGTCGCGTCCATACGACATGTTGTCGGCGCCGACATGTTCGACCCCGCCTTCGCGCGCGGTAAAGATTTTCAGCTCGCGGCGCGGCGAATTGACCAGCTGTTCATAGCAGTCGTGGGCATATTGCACGCTGATCTGGCGGTCATTGGCGCCGTGGGTAACGAGGAACGGTACGTGCACCCGGTCCATGTGGCCATTCAGGTTCATGCCGTCAGACTTGGCGAAGAAATCGTCCATGTCGCTGGCGCCGAACGCCCACATCACGTGGGCCCAGTAATGCGGCACCGGGTTTTCGCCCTCGCGCAGCAGCCGCTTGTCCTGCACTTCGCGCCAGTTGTGATTGGCGCCCCAGCAGGCACCGCTGGCAAAGCGCGGCTCATAGGCGACCGCGCGCGGGGCAAAATGCCCGCCCAGCGAAATGCCGGTCATGCCGATGCGTTTCGGGTCGACGTCGGGCTGGGCCTCCAGCCAGTCAACCGCGCGGCTGGCCCAGCGTTCGCTGTCGCAGGCCACCGGCAGGCCTTGCAGCCGCAACGTTTCGCCGCTGCCCGGCTGATCGACGCACAGTGTCGAAATCCCGCGCCGTGCCAAGGCTTCGGGCAGGCGCGACCAATAGAGCAGTTCTTTGCAGCTATCGAGCCCGTTGCAATAGACCACCACCGGATGCGGCCCGGGGCCGGGCGCGCGCGTATAGAGCGCGGGCATCGTCGCGCCGGCCGGGTAAGCTTCGCCCAGCGGCACTTCGACGCGTTCGCGGTTGATGCCGCCCAGCCGGGTCGATTTTTCGAATGTGGCCAGCGCACGGGCAAACGTTTCGGTGCGGCCGGGGTGGCCATGGCCCTGCATGCGCTCGGCGGTGAACAGGTAGAGTGCTGCGCGCTCGAGCTTGTCCGAAGCGCTGAAGGCGCGGCCCTGTGCCTCGTCCTCGGCGGACAGTTCGATCAGCTTTGCGCCCATCGCCGCCCATTGGCGCATAAAGGCAGGCGTTCCGGCATCGGCGCCATTGGCGGCGGCATCCCTGATCGGCTGGCACATGTCGACCACTTCGCCGATCTGGCCGCCCGACTGCATCGCGATCGCGACCGACAGGTTCCAGATATAGTTCGGAAAATATTCAAACAGCGCCATGGTTCAGGCCTCGATTGCGACAAAAAGGCCCGGATTGGGATGCGGATGCGGCAGCGTCTGCGGGCCGCCGGTGCCGATGCCCCACTGGTCCATCACCAGCGGGGCGGGGACGTGGACGGTCGCCTCGCGCGTCTCGAAATCGACTTCTTCGAGCTCGCTGGTGTATTCGGCGACAAAACCGCCCGGCGTGACGAAATAGCTGAACGTGTTGTTGCCCGCGGTGTGACGCCCCGGGCCCCAGCCGATATCAATTCCCTTTTGCTTGAGCCGGTGCGCGCCGCGCATCATGTCGTCAAGCGTCAGCATGTCATAGGCGACATGGTTGAGGCACGGCGGCCCGGGCAGGATCGCAAAACGGTGATGCGCCGAATTGCAGCGCAAAAAGCACATGAAATCGCCCAGCCAGTCCGAGACTTTGAAACCGAGCACATCGCAGAACCACTTAACCAGCGCTTTGTGATCGGGCGAATGCAGCACGATATGGCTGATTTTTTCGGGCACGCCTTCCCACTGCGCAAGCTGGCGGCTGGGGCCGCGCGCAACGCCGGCGCTCACTTCGAACAGCAGCCCGTCGGGCGAGAAAAAGCGAAAGCCATAGCCGCCGCCCGGCGTCGTCAAAGCTTGCGGCTCGTGCACGATTTTGCCGCCGCCTGCGCGCACTTGTGCGGCGAGCGCATCGACATCGGCATTGATCGGGGCGGCCAATGCGATCACATCGACGCGGTTTTCATCGGCCTTGCGCAGCCGCACGACATGATGTTCGTCGTGCCCCTGGGTCTTGAACCAAGCCATGCCGTCGTCGCTCGGCACGCGTTCCAGCCCCCAGACATCGGCGTAAAATCCGGCTTCGGCGTCGAAATCGACCACGCCATAGCCCACGTAACGGATTTCGGTCACTCGGCTCATCGGTATGCTCCCGGAATTCAGATCGGTTGGGCGACGACTTCGAACATTTCGGCGGTCGCCTGGGCGTTGTCGACCGGTGGGCCTTTGCCGATCTGGCCGTGGCAGATGGCGAGGCTTTTTTCGACGATATAGCGGCAGCGTTCAAAACGGCGGTTGCGAAACGCGGTGAAGGCGGTTTCCGGATCGGCGGCGCGGGCGATTTCCTCGGCCAGCACCACGCTGTCTTCGATCGCCATGCCCGCGCCTTGGCCCAGATGCGGTGTGGTGGCATGCACCGCATCGCCCAGCAGCACGACGCGGCCCTTGTGCCACGGTCCGGTCACCAGCATGGCTTCGAGCGGGCGGTAGACGACGCCGTGATCGTCGGTGATCTGTTCGGCCAGTGCCTGGATGGCGGGCGCCGTTCCCGCCAGCTTCGCGCGCATCAGCGCGGCCAGACCTTCGACCGGATAGCGCGGATTGTCGGGTTCGGGCGTGGTGACATACATATACATCAGCGTTTCACTGATCGGCACGAGGCCCACGCCGGTACGCCCGTTATAGACTTGCAAGGCATCGAGATCGGCCGGGCGCGGGAAATTGTAGCGCCAGACCGCTTGCCCGGTGAATTCGGGCGTTTCCGCGTCGGGCAGGGCTTGCGTGCGGGTGGTCGAATGGACGCCGTCGGCGGCGATCACCAAGTCCCAGGTTCCGCTGCTGCCGTCGGAGAAATTGACCGCGACGGCAGCGCCGGTGTCGTCGATCGTTTCGGCGGTCAAGCCCAGCCGCACTTCGGCCCCTGACCCGATCGCGGTGTCGCCGAGCAATTTGTGCAAGGCAGGGCGGCCAATGCCCAGATTGACGGGCAGTCCCGGCGCCACCGGATGGCCGGGCACGCGCGCCACTTTCTGCCCGCTGGGGATGAAGATTTCGACCGCGTCGAATCCGACCCCGGCGGCCAGATAGCCCTCGAGAATGCCCAGCGCCTGCGCCGCGCGCAGCACGTTCGATTGCTGGATAATGCCCACGCCATAGACCGACCACGTCGGATCGCGCTCGATCACCGTAACGGCATGGCCATCGCGGCGCAGCGCGATGGCGCTGGTCAGCCCGCCAATGCCGCCGCCGATCACCAGAATCCGCAAATTGTTCACCGCCGCTCTCCCCGGGCGCATCGTGCGTGCCTTGGCCGAAAGCTTTGCCGCGTCGTCAGCAATATGTAAAAATCATTATGCTTATGGCGTTGCATCAACTCAAATCATGCAGTCGCCAG
>CAITOD010000220.1 GCA_903893935.1 uncultured Sphingomonadales bacterium | reverse complement strand
CCGGAGCGGCGCCGGGCGCGGGCACCAGGAATCCAACGCCTTTGTGCTCCTTGCCCGACTCGACGTGGTACGCGTCCTCCACACCGATGATCGACCGCGACACCGCGGGGCTGGACACCTTCAGACCGATCCGGTACGAGGTGTTCTTGTCGATGTCCTTGATCCTGCCGACGTCCAACGTCTGAGAGCTACTGCCCGTGCGGCGCAGCCGAATGCACCGGGCGCGGCACGCCTTCGACCGCGCGCATCAGTTCGCCCGCCGGGCCCGGCAGAACCGCGTGGCGCTTGTCGGCACTCGCAGCCGCGGCGACGGCGCTGCCCGGGGGGACATACTGCACTTCGGCCAGCCGTTTTTCGACTTTGATGTGATGGCGCGCGCCGACCGCGCGGATCACCGCGCGGATATCGCCGGCATAAGGCGCATCGGGCGGCGTGTCGCGCAACAGGGCAAACCACGCGTGGATTGCGCGGCGGTGCTGACCCGCCAGATCCCAGCCGAACGCGCGGTAATAGCGCGCCCGGGCATCTTTGGGATCGAGCTTGAGCGCTTCGTCAAACGCGGCGCGCGCCTCGTGGGGCATGTGGTTCTGGGTCTTGTGCGCCTGCAACACGGCTTCGCCCAGGAACGACAGCGTACGTGCGTCGGTCGGATCGATATCGGCGGCATGGCGCAAGGCTGCGGCACTTTGCGCGTATTGGCCGCGCTGGAAATATGACCAGCCAAGGTTGCGCCAGGCCTCGGCATCGGTCGGAGTCTGCGTGACCTGCTGTTCGAACCGCGCGACAACGTCTTCGACCGTCGGCGCCGGGGTTTCGCGCGGCGCGGGCGCGACCGCCACCGGCATGCCCGCGCGATCGCGCTGGTTGCGATAGATCGCCAGCCCCGCTGCCGTGATCGCCACGATCACCAGCAAGCCCATCGCGATCCGCGCGAGCACGCTGGTGGCGCTGCCTGGCGCACCGGCGGCGTGTCCAGCGGGGTCGGCCTCGTTCATTGTCTGTCCCTATCGGCGGTGCGCGCTGCACGGCCCATCCCGCCATCCCTCGATATCGCCGCGTGGGCAGCGCTGGCAAGCCAAGCCTTTGGCAGCATTAGCGGCCCCGCGCCAACGCCTTTTGCCGGCGCCGCTGCACCGAACTGCCAAGCCCGATCGCTTCGCGATACTTGGCAACGGTGCGCCGCGCCAGATCGAAGCCCCGCGCTTTCAGCAGATCGACCAGCGTATCGTCGGAAAGCACGGCATCGGCCGCTTCGGCGTCGATCAACTGGCGGATCGCCGCCTTGACTGCTTCGGCCGAAACCGCGCCCTCGCCATCGGAGGATGCCACGCCCGAGGTGAAGAAATACTTGAGCTCGTACGTGCCGCGCACGCAGTGCAGATATTTGTTGGCCGTCACCCGGCTCACGGTCGATTCATGCAAAGACACCGCCTCGGCCACTGTGCGCAGCGTCAGCGGGCGCAGATGCGACACGCCGTTGCGAAAGAACCCGTCCTGGTGGCGCACGATTTCGGCGGCGACTTTGAGGATCGTCTTCTGCCGCTGGTCGAGCGCCTTGAGCAGCCAGTTGGCATCGGCCAGCCGTTCGCCCAGCCAGGCGCGCGCCTCTTTGCTCACGCAGCTCTGGCGCAATTCGACGTAATAGCCGCGATTGACGATCAGCCGCGGCAAAGTCGCCTGGTTGATCGCGATGTCCCAGCCGGCTGCGCCGTCTTCACCCACCGCTTCGCGCACCAGAATATCGGGCACCACCGCCTCGCCCGCGCCGCTGCCGAAGCGCAAGCCGGGCTTGGGGTCGTAGCCGCGCAATTCGGCCAGCATGTCGGCAAAATCGTCTTCATCGACCCCGCACATCCGGCGCAACCGCGCCAGCTCGCCGCGCGCGAGCAGATCGAGATTATCAAGCAGGCGCGCCATGCACGGATCGCAGCGATCGGCCTCGCGCGCCTGCAGCGCCAGGCATTCGCCCAGAGTGCGCGCGCCAACCCCGGTCGGATCGAGCGCCTGGACCAGCGCGAGCGCGGCTTCGACCGTGGCCAGCGGGACACCAAGCATCGCCGCGGCCTCGGCCAGCGGCTGGGTCAGATAGCCGGTCTCGTCGAGCTGGTCGATCAGCCAGCGCGCCACGAACAGCGCCTGCGGATCGCGCGTGGTCGCACCGATCTGCGCGTGGAGATGTTCGGCCAGGCTCGCCTCGGCGGCCCCGTGCGCGTCGATGCCGGGGCCTTCGCTGTCCCCGCCGCCCAGCCCCGCGCTCCAGTCGCCGCTGTCGGCGGGCCCAGCGCCCAGACCATCGCCGGTATCGCGGTCGCGATCGAGTGTGTCGGGATCGATATCGAGCGGCCGGTCTTCGGCGGCGCGGCCCTCACCGACCAGCTGATCGACCGGCGAGGATTCCAGATGGGTGCGGCGCAGATCGGGCTCGACCGGTGTGTCGGCCAGCGGTACTTCGGCGCCCGCATCAGCCACATCGAGCAACGGATTGGCATCGAGCGCTTCGCCGATGAACGCTTCGACTTCGAGATTGGACAGCGTCAGCAGCTTGATGGCCTGCTGCAACTGCGGTGTCATTACCAGCGACTGGCTCTGGCGAAGATCCAGCCTCGGTCCGAGCGCCACTGTTCTAGTCCCCCCGGACGGGTATCAGCCAGAGCGGCATCAGCCCAATCTGCATCAAAGCGTAAAGCCCTCGCCCAGATAGAGCCGGCGAACATTGGGATCGGCAACCAGCGCTTCGGGACTGCCCGAAAACAGCACTTGCCCGCCATAGATGATGCAGGCGCGGTCGACGATATCGAGCGTTTCGCGCACGTTGTGATCGGTGATCAGCACGCCGATGCCGCGCTGCGCCAGATCCATCACCAGATGGCGGATTTCGCTGATCGACAGCGGGTCGATCCCGGCGAAAGGTTCGTCGAGCAGGATGATCGACGGATGCGCGGCGAGCGCGCGCGCGATTTCGCAGCGGCGGCGTTCACCACCCGACAGCGCCATCGCCGCGCTGGTGCGCAATCTGGTCAGCCCGAATTCGTCGAGCAGGCGTTCGAGCTCGGCCGCGCGCGTGTCGCGATCGGGTTCGATCAGTTCGAGCACGGTGGCAATGTTCTGCTCGACCGTCATGCCGCGAAAAATCGAGGTTTCCTGCGGCAGATAGCCAAGCCCGAGGATGGCGCGGCGGTACATCGGCAATTGCGTGATATCGACGCCATCGAGCAGGATGCGGCCCGAATCCGGCCGCACGAGGCCCATGATCGAATAAAAGCAAGTGGTCTTGCCCGCACCGTTGGGGCCGAGCAGACCGAGCACTTCGCCTTTGCCGACCGACAGCGAAATATCGCTCAGCACCGGGCGCTTGTCGTAGGACTTGGCGATCGAGACCACTTCCAGCCCGCCCGCCGGAAGCGCAGCAGCCTCGCTTCGGTCGGAAGGATTTGCAGGTTCGGCAATAGCGTTCATCGTATCCGTGCGAACTTTCGCTGCTTGCGCCGGGCCCACGCGCGGCATTGGCGTGCCATAGCGGCTGATCGGGCCGTGGCAAAGGCCGGGCACACGATCTGGCACGATTTGTGCGCGTTTCGCCCCGCTTCCTGTCGCGGCCCCTGTCCTGACAAGGGCGTTTTGGCGCGCAGGTTCCCGCTTGCCAGCCGACGCGGCGCGTGATTTACTCGGTCACTGGAGAGAAGGACCCCGAAGATGGCCAAAGCCACGACCGCGTCGCCTGCGAGCCACAGCGCCTGGAGCGGGACGCCCGATACAGCACCCCACGCCGCACACCGGCGCACGCCGCGCGCGCTCGATTGGCGCAAGCGGATGAGCGACACCGTGGCGTATGCCCTGCTGGTCTATACCGGCCTGCAGATCATGGTGACGATGAATGCAATGACCCAGGGCAATGGGTCGGCGCTGCCTTTGTTCGCGCTCGTCGTGCTGGTCGCCGCGATCATTCCGCTGTTCCGCCATTACGAGCGGCATTGGGAGCAACTCGACGATCGCGAGGCGGCCGATCCGGCCTATCGCGCACGGTTCCGGCGCGATCAGCTTGCGGTCTGGCTGTTTGGCATCGGCTTGCCGTTTGCAGTAACGGGGCTGTTCAGAGTGGTGGTCGCGCTGCTCGCCTGAACGGTTGAAGCTGGTGAAGGTCGGGGGTAAGCGCGAAAGCCTTCCTCGAAACCGACTGGATCACGCCCCGCGATGCTTTCCCCCGATCACGCCCGCGACCGTTGCGAAGCCCTGCTGCGCCGCGCCGCCGCGGCGGGCGCCGTGTCTGGCGATGCGGTCTATCTTGCCAACACCTCGCAAAGCGTGACGGTGCGGCTGGGTGCGCTCGAAGATGTCGAGCGGTCCGAATCCGAACATATCGGCCTGCGCGTGTTTGCCGGCGGCGGCTCGGCTTCGATCGGATCGACCGATCTGGGCGATGTGGCGCTCGATGCGCTGGCCGCGCGCGCCGTTGCCATGGCGCGGCTCGCCCCGCCCGACCCTTACGCCGGGCTTGCCGACGCGGAGCTGCTGCTGCGCGACCCGCCGCTCAACCTCGATCTCGACGACGGCGGAGAAGCCGAACCGCAAGCCTTGCGCAAGACCGCGCAAGCGGTCGAAGCCGCGGCGATGGCCGTGCCCGGTGTGACCAACAGCAACGGCGGCAGCGCCAGCAGCGGCCGGTCGGTGTTTGCACTCGCCACCAGCCACGGCTTTTCCGGCGCTTATGCCGCCAGCAGCCACGGGCTGTCGGGCAGCGTGGTCGCCGGCGAAGGCAGCACGATGCAGCGCGACTATGCCTGGCGCAGCGCGCGCCACGCCGCCGATCTGCCCGGCGCCGAAGCGATCGGGCGCGAAGCAGGCGAGCGGGCCACGCAGCGGCTCAATCCCGGCCGCATGCGCAGCGGGCCGATGCCGGTGGTGTACGATCCGCGCGTCGGCGCCTCGCTGATCGGGCACCTGATCGCAGCGATGACCGGATCGGCCATTGCGCGGCGCGCCAGTTTCCTGCTCGACCGCGAGGGCGCGCAACTGTTCGACAGCGCGATCATGATCCTCGACGATCCGCATATCGCGAGGGGCCTGCGGTCGCGCCCGTTCGATGGCGAAGGGCTGCGCACCGGCGCGCGCGCGCTGGTCGAAGCGGGTCGCCTGACCGGCTGGCTGATGGATAGCGCCGCGGCGCGCCAGCTTGGCCAAGCGCCCAGCGGCCATGCCTCGCGCGGCGGTTCGGGCGCACCTTATGTCTCGACCGGCAATGTCGCGCTCGCTGCCGGATCAGTGACCACGCAAGCGCTGATCGCCGATATTGCCGAAGGCGTCTATGTGACCGAACTGATCGGCAGCGGCGTCAACGGCGTGACCGGCGATTACAGCCGCGGCGCCAGCGGGTTCCGCATCAGCCAGGGCGTGATCGGCGAACCGGTGGCGGAATTCACCGTGGCGGGCAACCTGATCGACATGTTCGCAAGCCTCGTCCCGGCGAACGACCTCGAACGCGTGCACGGGATCGATG
>CAITOD010000219.1 GCA_903893935.1 uncultured Sphingomonadales bacterium | reverse complement strand
GCTGGCGACAGGCTCGATCGGCACCAATCTTGCGCTGACGATGGCCCGGCTTGCGCTTGGCGTAGGCTTGCACGGCGCGATTGCCGGAAGCGTGCTGCTGGCGATCGACCTGTTTTCGCGCGGCGCCAACGTGTTCGGCACCGCGCTGTGCACCTGGGGCAACCGCGAATTGCTCGATGGCCTGCATCGCGACGGGCCGGCCGGCGCGATGCGCGCGTTCCGGCGATTTTCGGCGGTTTTCCTGTCGGGGTGGTTTTCGATCGCGCTGCTTGGCATGGCCGCTTGCGTGATCATCCCGATCTACACGCTGCACGTCACCCGCATTGCGCTGCACACTGCGGCCACTTTGCCCACGCTGGCTGCTATCGCGCTGCTGTTTTTGCGCATTTTCCTGTTCGACTGCCTGCTCGCTGCGCTCAACAAACACCGCGAAATCGCGCTGATCTCATCGTTGACCGCCGGGCTCGCCGCGCTTTGCGCAGCCGTGTCGGTGCTCACGCACAATCTGGCGCTGGCGATCCTGCTGTTCCCGGCAGCCGTCGCGGTCTTGAGCGCGATTTACGCGTTCCGCAATTTCTCGGTGTTTGCAGCGGCCATCGACCGGCAGGCGGTGCGCTTTGCGCTGGGAACGATCATGGTGCTGGGCGTCTCGGCGGCGGCGGCCTCGCTTTATCCGCACGCCATCACGCTGGGCCTGATCGCCACGCTCATGCTGACGCTTGACGCGCGCCAGGCGCAACAGCTGCTCAAGCGACTGCCCCGGCGAGGTACCTACGGGGACCTTCTGACCTAGATCGCGGCGAACTGGCCCCGCCAGCGGCCAATCGCATCGGTCGGCAGTTGCACTTCGATCGGCCGTGTCGCGGCGATTGTATCTGCCAGCGTGCCGGCCAGATCCTTGCGGTGGATGGTCGGCAGATTGGTGTCACGCGCGATTTCGATGGCGCGGTTGTCGATCCCGACAATCAGGCTGCGGCGCTGCTTCTGCAGGGCGCGGATGCCGCCATGCAGCCGCGTGCCGACATAATCGCACGGTGCAGCGAGCAACTCGTCAAACCGTCGCAGCGATTGAACCACGCGGCCAAACGATCCGGGCGCAAGCGCTTGCGCATAAGCCAGATCTTCGGGTTGCTGGACCAGCAACCAGACCTGATCGTATTGCGCAAACAGCGTCTGCATCATGAACCGGTCGTTATCCGGATCGGCGTTGTAAGCGGTCACCGAAGTGATAACGGTCGCCGCCTTGTGGCGCGCAATGCCCGCGCAATGATCGGGCGACAAACCCCACATCGTCACGCACCCGGTGTTGATCGCATTGGCAACCCCGGCTTTTTGCAACTGCGCCTGGGTCATCGCGTCGCGCACCGAATGCAGATAGCGGCCCGACAGTGCGCGGGCATAGAGCGCCTTGGTATAGCGAGTCGGATTGCGACCGTAATACTTCCAGCCGCAGCCAAGGCAGATCGCATCGATCCGGTGCAGCAGATCGAATGGCGAAAGTTTCCATTGCGTGTTCCATTCCATGCGCGGCTGCAGCAAGTTGGAACCGCCGAGAAAGACATGGCTGGCCTTGTTCAGCAGCCGTCGGCTTTCCCGCCACATGTATTCGTGCGTCGAGACGCGGATGACCAGCGGATCGGCGAACAGACGATCGATCTCCTCGCGCACCGCGTCATAGATGATCGCGTCGCCGAGGTTCTCGGTTCCGACACTCGGATCAAGAATGGCGACAATTTTCATGGTCTTTTCCAAATTGCCGCACGCAAACCGGGCGCTGCGCAAGGACCCCGGTTACCGTCCCACCGCCGTATAAGCAAAGCCTTGCGCTTCCATCACGTCGCGGGGATAAATGTTGCGCAAGTCGACAACCACCGGCGCCTTGAGCAGCGACCTGATCCGCGGCAAATCGAGCGCGCGGAACTCGTCCCATTCGGTCGCAATCACCAGCGCATCGGCACCGGCCATCGCTGCGTAGGGATCGGTGAAATACGTCACCGCGTTGAGCACGGCCTGCGCCTGCTCCATGCTTTTCGGGTCAAACGCGTGAACGCTGGCGCCGGCATCCTGCAGCGTCTGGATAATCGCGATCGACGGCGCATCGCGCATGTCGTCGGTGTTGGGCTTGAACGCGAGACCCAGCAGCGCGATCGTCTTGCCACGCACATCGCCGCCCATCGCTTCGATCACTTTGCGGCCCATCGCGCGCTTGCGCCGGTCATTGACCGCAACCACGGCTTCGACGATCCGCAAGGGCGAGGCAAAATCGTCGGCGGTCTTGAGCAGCGCCAGCGTGTCCTTTGGAAAGCACGATCCGCCATAGCCGGGCCCGGCATGGAGGAACTTGGTGCCGATACGGTTGTCGAGCCCGATCCCGCGCGCCACTTCCTGTACATCGGCGCCGACGCGCTCGCACAAGTCGGCGATTTCGTTGATGAACGTGATCTTGGTGGCGAGGAAGGCATTGCCGGCATATTTGGTCAGCTCCGCACCGCGCCGGCTCATTTCGATCAGCGGCGAGCGCCCGAGCGCCAGCGGCCGGTAGATTTCGCGCATCACGGCAAGCGCGCGTTCGTCGTGCCCGCCGATCACCACGCGATCGGGCCGTTTGAAATCGTCGATCGCCGCCCCTTCGCGCAGAAATTCGGGGTTCGACACGACCGCGAATTCGGCCTGCGGATTGGCTTCGCGCACCAGCCGTTCGACTTCGTCGCCGGTGCCGACGGGCACGGTCGATTTGTTGACGATCACCGTAAAGCCCCTCAGCGCGGTCGCGATTTCGCGCGTGGCGGCGTGCACATAGACCATGTCGGCATGGCCATCGCCGCGCCGCGAGGGCGTTCCGACCGCGATGAACACCGCATCGGCCCCCGCCACGGCCGGGGCCAGATCGGTGGTAAAAGTCAGACGACCGGCTTGCGAGCCGGCCGCAACCAGTTTGTCGAGCCCCGGTTCGTAAATCGGGATCACACCTTCCTTGAGCGCGGCAATCTTGGCCGCGTCCTTGTCGACGCACGTGACCTGGTGCCCAAAGTCAGCAAAACAGGCCCCCGAAACGAGCCCGACATACCCCGAACCCACCATCACAAGCTTCATCGCTATCAATCCATTACCGAGAGGAAGCACGCATCATGCTGTCTGGGCGCGGGTTCGGCACGCACGCAGCGCGGCCCGGCCGGATCGTTCAGGTCACGCCGCGTTGCGTCGAACTTGCCATTCGATCCATTCATAGGTCTTCTCAAGCCCCGCGCGCAAGCTTTGCGACGGTGCCCAGCCCAGCCGCTCGGCAATCAGACGGTTGTCCGAATTG
>CAITOD010000218.1 GCA_903893935.1 uncultured Sphingomonadales bacterium | reverse complement strand
TTCGCTGGCGGCGACGCGGATCGGCAGGATCGTCGCGCGGAGCCCGTCGCGCACGATGGCTTTGGTGGTAAGCAGTGAATCGCAGCGCACCACATCGCGCGGAATACCAACCCCGGCGGCCAGAAACAGCGCATCGAGCTGGCGGCGAAAGCCGCCGTGCGCTTCGGGCAATACCCAGCGCAAGGCTTGCGTCTTGCGCAGCGAGATCGGCTGATCGGGCAATGGATGCGCTGCGCCGACAATCAGCGCAAACGGGTCGCGCGACAGGGTCCGTTCGGCCAGGTCATCGGCCGGGGTCTCGATCGCGGTGTTGACAAATGCCAGTTCGATTTCACCGCTGCGCAGCATGCCGGTCAGTTCGCGTTCGGGGCGTTCGAGCACGGTAAGGCTGAGGTGCGCAAATTCGCGGTCGAGCCGCGCGATCCCGTCGGGCAGCAGGCTTACCAATGCTCCGGGGGTGCCGCCCACGCGCAGCGGCCCGGCGCGTCCTTCGCGCGCAGCGGCGACATCGGCTTCGGCATCACGCAGCAGGTGGTCGAGCATCTGCGCGCGCGTGCGCAGCGCTTCGCCCGCCGGGGTCAGCACGACGCCCGCGCGGGTGCGTTCGAACAGCGTGCCGCCCAGACGGCTTTCGAGCAGCGCAATCGCGGCCGAGACCGAGGGCTGCGAGATGTTGAGTTGCCGTGCCGCACCGCTGATCGACCCGGCGCGGCACACTTCGTGAAACATGCGCAAGGCGCGGGGGTCGATCATGCGGGCGAGCTTAACGCTATTTGCCGGCGCCCTCCAGTGTCACCGGGCCGATCAGCCCCGCCGGGCGCAGGGGGGCGTCGGCGCGATAAGTCGGCAGCGCGGTCCACGCGATTTTGCTGGCCCCCGGTACGGCATCGCCGATCAGCCGATTGACCCACAGTGTCGCCACCCGCACGGTCAGGCTGTTGCTCCCCGGATGGAGCGCAGGCCCGACGTCGAGCCGGTACGGCGCATGCCACACCGTGCCGACGACCCTGCCATTGACGCTGACTTCGGCCATTTCGCGCACATCGCCCAGATTGAGCCACAACGGTTGCCCCGGCTGCCAGCCGCGCGGTGTGACCAGATCGTGCGAATACGTCGCGACGCCGGCAAAGTGGCTGATTCCGAAATCGGCATTGGTGTTGAGCGGGGCCAGCGGGGCCAGCGTTGCGACGGGCGGTGCGCCCCGACCGGGTTGAAACGCCACCGACCATGCGCCGTCGAGATGGCCGAGCACCGCGGGTTTGGGTTCGGCAATTTCGAGATGGGTGGCCTCGCTTGGCTTGCGGAACACCAGGTGCACCGATTCCTCGCCGGCAAGATCGAGCGGGACGATCGTTTCGCCGCGCAATTCGCGGTAGCTGACGGGTTCGCTCTGGCCGGTCTCGGCGTGCCACAGTTCGGGCGTCTTGCCGGTCACGCGCAAATGGACGTCGACATGCTGCGCACTCTGCTGGCGGTTGACCACGAACCAGTCATCGCCACCGGTCCAGTGGCGATGCACAAAGCCCAGGTCGGCGCCGTTTGCCGCGAAATCCGGCGCGATATCGAGCGCGGCGAGCCCGGCTTCGGCATTGGCGGCAACCACCACCCGCCCGGCACCGATCGTGGTCACGGCGCCCGCAGCCTCGCCTTGCGGCCACAGCTTTGCCACCAGTGCGGCATAGCGCCCGGCATTGGCGCCCGCGAGCCCCGGGTCGCCGAGCGGCGGATGCCCGATCACCCGCGCGCCATGTTCGACCAGTGCGGCGATCTTTTCGAGCACTGTCAGCGACATGTGTCGGCTGCTGCCCCCCAGATAGAGCGCGCGATAGCGCGCGCCGCCCGGTGTGATCAGCGCATCGCCGTCGTTGGCCAGCGCGTGCAGCAGGGCATCGGCGTTGACGAAGTCATAGCCGTGTGTGACCGGTGCATCGGCCACCGGGGTCAGGCCATAGAGCCCGGTCAGGGGCGCTTCTTCGCCGTAAAAATAGCCCAGATCCGCGACAAAATGCCCTTGTTGCAGCATCAGCGCGTTGCGCGCCAGGTAATCGACCCAGGCCTTGGCCAGCGGCGCCCAGGCCTCGTGCCGGTTGAAGAACTGGCCGAAAATCAGCAGCGAAAGGCCGGGTTGCTTGTCGTCGACCGGCTGGTGCGCGCTTTCGTGCACCACCGGACGGTTCACCCCGCTGAGGAATTCGGTGTCGATCACGTGTTTCAGCGTGCGCGGGCTGTCGGCCCAATAGCTGAGCGCCGAGGTCATCGATTCGGCCGCAACCAGATTCTGGCCATAGATATGCGCGACGCTGGCCGCCCCGCGCATGTCGGCAATATAGCTCGGATTGGGTGCAGCACCTTGCGGATAAGTCCACAGCGCCGACATCGGGATATCGGTGTGCGACCGCATTGCCATGTCGTCGCCCAGTGATGGCCGCTTGTCTTCGAGCGCCTCGCCATAGAGCTTGAGCCCGTTGTCGTGCGCCACGCGCGCAATCGTGCCATAATGCGCCGAGGCCATCAGATCGGCGAGCGTGCGGCGCCAGTCGAACAGGAACCGGTCGGTTTCGGCGCGCGACCCGATCAGCACCCCGGTCAGGGCGGGCAGCCAGGGCTTTGCATCGTACCCGCGCCGCTCGCTGAACGCTTCGAGCATATGCGGGGTCCAGTTGGCAGCGCCGACTTCGATCGAGTCATTCAGCAGCGCGGTCACGCCATGCGCGCCGAGCAGACCGGGGCCGGCGGCATCGCGCACCATGCCCAGATAATGCGTGATATAGCGTTCAACCGCGGCGGGATCGAACTTGTCGACTTCGAGGCCGGTGGCTTCGGCCGGGGCAGGGTGGTTGGTCGTGCCCAGCAGCGAATGGCCGAGCCGGATGACGCGCCAGGTCCATCCTGCGGGCAATGCCGGTGCAGTCCAGTCGAGGCGGCCATCGCTGCCAAGTCTGGCGGTCAGATCAACCACGTCAGACCACTTTGCGCCTGTCGCGCCGTCGCCCGGATCGGCCAGCGTGTAATAGTCCAGCGTCAGCGCAAACCCGGCCTTGGTTTCGAACCGGTCGGTGGCGGGGGCGGCATCGAGCCGGAACTGGCGCAAATC
>CAITOD010000217.1 GCA_903893935.1 uncultured Sphingomonadales bacterium | reverse complement strand
TTGTCGGCGTTCGACAATGTCGCGCTGCCGCTGCGCGTGGCGGGCGTCGCCGAGCGCGAGATCACCAAGCCGGTCAACGAAATGCTCGACTGGGTCGGGCTGGGCGATCGGCGCGACGCGCGCCCCGCCACGCTGTCGGGCGGCGAGCAGCAGCGCGTGGCGATCGCGCGCGCGGTGATCGCGCGGCCCGACATGCTGGTGGCCGACGAGCCGACCGGCAACGTCGATCCCGACATGGCGCTCAAATTGCTGCGCCTCTTCGAAAGCCTCGGCCGGCTCGGCACAACCGTGGTGGTGGCAACGCACGATGTGCACCTGATCCAGAAAGTGCCGGATTCGCTGATCATGCGGCTCGACCGGGGCCGGCTGTCCGACCCGACCGGCGCGCTGCGCTTCCCCCCGCGCCGCCCGCCGCCCTCTGCCGAACCGGTGCTTTCGGCCAGTGCGCGCGATCCCGCCGGGCGCCCGCCGCCGGGGTTCGCCCCGGCATGACCGCGCTCTCGCTGCTTACCCGCGCGCGCGACAGCGAGCCCGGCCTGCTGCCCGACCCGCGGCTGGGCAGCCCGATGCCGTGGGTGATCGCCATCGTGATCGCGCTGACGGTGATTGCAGCGGCGAGCGGGCTGGGCTTGCGCAACGCCGCCACGCGCGCAAGTGCGGATCTCAACGGCGGGGTGACGGTGCAGATCGTCAGCGCCTCGCCCGCCGCGCGCAACGCGCAAGCGACTGCGGCATTGGCCGCGCTTCAGACCATGCCCGGGGTCGCTTCGGCACAGCGCGTCGCGCAGGATCAGCTCGATACGCTGCTTGAACCCTGGCTCGGCACGCGGCCGGGTGACACGATCGACGATCTGCCGATCCCGGCGCTGATCGATCTGCGGCTGACGGGAACCGCCACGCCCGAGCGGATCAGGGCGCTGCGCGACCGGTTGGCAGGCGTGGCGCCGGCCGCGCGCGTCGATGCCCAGGCCGGCTGGCTGACCCCGGTGTTTCGCGCGATTTCCACGCTGCAATGGCTGGCGGGCGGGCTGATCGCGCTGCTGGCGATCGCCACCGTTGCCGCCGTCGTGCTTGCCGCACGCACCGCGCTGGTCAACCAGCGCGAAACGATCGAGATCGTGCACATGCTCGGCGGCACCGATGCGCAGATCGCGCGCGTGTTTCAGCGCGCGGCGGCGATGGAGGCCGCGGCGGGCGGGATTATCGGGCTGATCGCGGGCGTTGTCGCAATCGTGGTGCTTTCGGGGCAATTCAGTTCGCTCGGATCGGGCATGGCGGCGGGCGCGGTGCTTGGCTGGACCGACTGGCTGGTGATCGCGCTGATCCCGATCGGCGGCGTGGTGCTGGCGGTGGTGACCGCGCGGCTGACCGTGCTTTCCGCGTTGCGGCGCATGTTGTAGGCCTTGCGCATGTCCCGCCGTAAAACGCGCCTTGGGCCACGCCTCAAACCGCAGGGCCTGTTTCGCCGTCTGCTGTCGCTGGTCGTGCTGGTGTGGCTGATCGGTTTCCTGTGGTTTGCGCTGTTTCTGCCGCGCCCCGCGCCCGACACGCACACCGACGGCGTGATCGCGCTGACCGGCGCGCAAGGGCGCATTGCGCGCGGGCTCGAAGTGCTGCGCGCGGGCGAGGCGCGCCGCATGCTGGTATCGGGCGTCGACAGCGAAGTGACCCAGGCGCAATTCGCGGGCCAATATGGCGTGACGCCGGTGCTGTTCGCGTGTTGCCTGACGCTGGGGTACGAATCGTTCGACACCCGTTCGAACGCGCACGAAGCGGCGGGCTGGATCGCGCGCTACCAGATCCATTCGGTGCGGCTGGTAACCACCGACTGGCACATGCGTCGCGCCGCATTCGATCTGGCCGTGGCCGGGCCCAAAGGGCTGGTGATTGTCGAGGATGCCGTGCCCTCGCACCCGTCGATGAAAGAGCTGTTTGTCGAATACAACAAGTTCGTTGCGCGGGTCCTGGCCTGGCTGGTCAACTGGCCCGAAACGACGCCGCACTTCCCCCGGGGCCATGACCGCCACTGAGCGCCCCCGCCAGCAACCTGCCGCATCTGGTGCCGACGTGTTGCGCAGCCTGGTGTTCTACCCGCTGTTCTATGGCACGAGCGCGGTGCTGGTCGCGCTCAATGTGCTGAGCCTGCTGCTGCCGGCCCGCGTGCTGCGCGCGATGGTGCGGCTGTGGTGCACCTGGCACCGCTGGTGCTGCCGCCATGTGCTGGGCATCCGCGTGGTGGTTGAAGGTCAGATACCCGATGGCGCGGTGCTGTGCGCGATGCGGCATGAATCGTTTTTCGAAGCGATCGACCTGCCCGTGCTGCTGCGCGATCCGGTGGTGTTTGCCAAGCAGGAGCTGTTTGCGATCCCGGTCTGGGGCCTGCTCGGGCGCCGCTATGGCCTCGTGATGGTCGATCGCCATGCCGGTGCGCGCGCGCTGCGCGGCATGATCGCGGCGGTGCACGCCAATGCCGCGGCCGGCGGCCGGGTGCGCCCGCTGGCGATTTTTCCCGAAGGCACCCGCGTGCGGCACGATCAGGCGCCGCCGCTGCAGGCAGGCTTTGCCGGTATCTACAAGATGGCGGCGCTGCCGGTGGTGCCGATCGCAGTCGACAGCGGGCCGCTCTATCAGCGCTGGTGGAAATGCGCCGGGGTAATCCGCTACCGGATCGGTGCGCCGATCCCGCCTGGCCTGCCGCGCGACGAAATCGAAGCCAAAGTGCGCGCCGCGATCAACGCGCTGCACTGAAACCTGTCAGCTTTTGCCGTTATGATCGCTGCGGCCGAAGTCGGGCCGCGCATCGTCCTGGCCCATTTCGATGATCGAGCGGCGGATCGCGCGCGTGCGGGTGAAATGGTCGAACAGTTCGGTGCCATCGCCCGCGCGGATTGCGGTTTCGAGATCGGCGAGATCGCGATTGAACCGGCCGAGCATGTCGAGCACCGCGTCGCGATTGGTCAGGAACACATCGCGCCACATTGTCGGATCGGATGCGGCGATGCGCGTGAAATCGCGGAAACCGCCGGCCGAATACTTGATCACTTCGCTTTGCGTCACGCGCTCGAGATCGGACGCGGTGCCGACGATGCAATAGGCGATCAGGTGCGGCAAGTGGCTGGTCACCGCCAGCACGAGATCGTGGTGTTCGGCATCCATGACCTCGACCCGCGCGCCAAACGCTTCCCACAGCGCCGCGAGCCGCGCCAGATCGGCGGGATCGGCATCGGCGGGCGGGGTCAGAATGCACCAGCGGTTGCGGAACAACGCGGCAAAACCGGCATCGGGCCCGCTCTGTTCGGTGCCTGCTACCGGGTGCGCGGGGATCACGCGGTGCCCGGGCAGCGCTTCGGCGAGCGCGGCGGCAACGCCGGCCTTGCTCGATCCGACATCGCTGATCAGCACGCCCGGCGCGAGCCCTGGCGCCATCGCGCGCGCGGCAGTGCCCATCGCGCCGACCGGCACGCACAGCACCACCAGATCGGCGCCGCTGACCGCCTCGACCGCGCTGTCGGCAATCGCATCGGCAAGCGCAATCGCGCGCGCCCGCGCGCGCACTTCGGGGTCGGCATCATAGCCGGTGACCGCAATCGCGTGGGCCTGCGCGGCGCGCGCGACCGATCCGCCGAGCAGGCCGAGGCCGATCACGGCAATCCGGCGGAACGGAGCCACGCTGCTCATGCCTGTGCCATGGCGGCAAGCGCTGCAGCAATCGCATCCATCTGTTCGGGTGTGCCGATGGTGATGCGCAGGCATTGCGGCAGGCCCTGCCCCGGCAACCAGCGCGTGATAAAGCCATGGTCCATCAGGCCGTTGTATGCTGCTTCGGCGCTCAGCCGGCCGGTGAATTCGATCAGCACGAAATTGGCCTCGCTCGGCAACGGCCGCAGCCCGTGGTTGCCGAGCGCACGGAGCGCGGCGGCGAACCGGCTGCGCTCGCGCCGGTTGTGCTCGCGCGATTGCGCCACGAACGCCTGATCGCCCACGGCGGCAAGCGCACAGGCTTGTGCCGACAGCGACAGGTTGAACGGCCCGCGGATGCGATTGAGCATGTCGACCAGCGCCGCGTGACCGGTGGCCCAGCCGACGCGCTCGCCCGCCAGTCCGTAGATCTTGGAGAATGTGCGCGTGACCAGCACATTGGCGCTGCGCGCGGCGAGCGCGAGCGCGCCATCATCGTGCTCGTCCGCGACATATTCGGCATAGGCCTGGTCGATCACCAGCAGCACATCTTGGCGCAAGCCGGCATGCAGCCGCGCGATCTGCGCGCGATCGAGATAGGTGCCGGTGGGGTTGTTGGGATTGGCGAGGAACACCACGCGCGTCGCCGGGGTAACCGCGGCGAGCAGCGCATCGACATCGGTGCCATAATCGCGATCGGGCGCCACCACCGGCGTCGCACCGCAGCGGCGCGCGGCAATCTCGTAGACCGAAAAGCCATAGCGCACATAGAGCACTTCGTCGCCCGGCCCGGCGTAAGCTTGCGCGGCAAGGTGCAGCAATTCATCGGACCCGGTGCCCAT
>CAITOD010000216.1 GCA_903893935.1 uncultured Sphingomonadales bacterium | reverse complement strand
GGGGGTGGGGGGGGGGGGGGGCGCTCTCCGTATTGCTCGGCGACTGGGGATAGCCCCCACCCCAAACCCCTCCCCTGAAGGGGAGGGGGGAGAGATGATTACCGCAATCGGGCTTGCTCTGGCGCGCGGGCTCGCGCAGGACTGGGGTCATGACCGACGCGATCGTTCCCGACAGCGAGCACAAAGGTTTGGTTGCCGCGCTGCCTTTGCCCTGGCGCCACTATGCGCTGCTGGCGCGGTTTGACCGGCCGATCGGCTGGTGGCTGCTGTTCTGGCCTTGCGTGTGGGGGCTGTTTCTGGGCGGTGGTACGGCGCGCTGGGGCATGGCGCTGTGGTTCCTGCTCGGCGCGGTGGTGATGCGCGGCGCGGGCTGCGTCTACAACGATATCGTCGACGCCGATCTCGACGCGCGCGTGGCGCGCACCGCCGCGCGGCCGATTGCGAGCGGCGCGGTGTCGGCGCGCGCGGCGTGGCTGTGGATCATGCTGCTCACAGGCGTGGGGCTCGTCGTGCTGCTGCAATTGCGCTGGCAGGCGCAACTGGTCGCGCTCGGCAGTCTGGCGCTGGTCGCAGCCTATCCGTTCATGAAACGCGTGACCGGCTGGCCGCAGGCGTGGCTCGGCCTGGTGTTCACCTGGGGCGCGCCGACCGGCTGGGTCGAAGCGACCGGGTTCGCCACGCTCGCGCCGCTCGCCGCGCTGTATCTCGGCTGCTGGGCGTGGTGCATGGGCTATGACACGATCTATGCGTGCCAGGATCGCGAAGACGATGCGCTGGTCGGGATCGGTTCGTCGGCGCTGTCGTTCGGCCGCCATGTGCGCGCCGGGGTGGCGGGGCTTTACGCGCTGGCTCTGGCGGCGTGGGCGGGCGCGTTCTGGCTGGTGCGGCCCGATCCGCTGGCTTTGCTGGCGCTGCTGCCGGTGGCGGTGCAGCTGGGCTGGCAGGCCGCGACGCTCGATCCCGACAATGCCGATAATGCGCTGGCGCGGTTTCGCGCCAACCGGTTTGCCGGGTTGCTGATGGCGGCGGGCTGTTTTGTGGTGGGCGCTGCGGCTTGATGCTGGCTGATTTGGGCTGCCAATCGGTAGCTTTGCGTCGGGGGCGCGGCCCCTCCACCATCCTGCGGATGGTCCCCCTCCCCGTTTCGGCGAGGATCAGGGGGTGGCGAGCAATTGTTCGGCGCCGCCCAAGTCGACGCTGACCAGGCGTGATACGCCGGGTTCGACCATCGTCACGCCGAACAGGCGGTGCATCCGGCTCATCGTGACGGCGTTGTGCGTGACGATCAGGTAGCGCGTCGCGGTTTCGCCGACCATTGCGTCGAGCATGTCGCAGAAGCGTTCGACATTGGCATCGTCGAGCGGGGCATCGACTTCGTCGAGCACGCAGATCGGCGCGGGGTTGGTCAGGAACAGCGCAAAGATCAGCGCGACCGCGGTCAGCGCCTGTTCGCCGCCCGAGAGCAAAGTGAGCGATTGCAGGCGCTTGCCCGGCGGCTGGGCAAAGATTTCGAGCCCTGCTTCGAGCGGATCGTCGCTGTCGATCAGTGCCAGATGCGCCTCGCCGCCGCCGAACAGCCGCGCGAACAGGCGGCGGAAATGGCCGTCGACCGCTTCGAACGCGGCGCGCAGGCGTTCGCGCCCTTCGCGGTTCAGCGCGCCGATCGAGCCGCGCAGGCGGGCAACGGCTTCGGTCAGTTCGGCGCGTTCGCGGATCACCGCGCCGTGTTCGCCTTCGGCGCCGGCAAGGTCGTCGGCGGCGACCAGATTGACCGGCCCCAGCCGTTCGCGATCGGCCAGCAGCCGGTCGTGCGCGGCGCTGACCGTTGCGGCACTGCCGACCTCATCGCCGGCAAAGCCCAGTTTCCCTGGCAGCAGCGGGGGCGGGCACTGGAACCGCTCGCCGGCAATCCCGGCCATTTCCTGGCGGCGCTGGTCTTCGTTTTCCGCCCTAGCGGCAAGGCCTGCGCGGGTTTCGCGCGCTGCGGCAAGCGTTTCGGTCGCGGCGGCGAGCGCGGTGGTTGCGGCAGTGCCGGCGGTTTCGGCTTGCGCTTGCGCGGCTTCGGCTTCGGCGAGGTCGGCGGTCAGCCGGTGGCACAAGGCTTCGCCCGCGTTGATTTCGGCCGCGAACGCTGCGGGCCGGGCGGCGTGGACCGCGCGCTCGCCGGCCAGATCGTCGGCGCGGGTGACCATTTCGGCGAGCCGCCGCGCGGCGTCGCTGGCGCGCGCTTGCCAGTTGCGGATGTCGTTTTTGAGCGCGCTCAGCCGCTCGCGTCCGACCGCGATTGCCTGATCCGCCGCCGCCAGCGCGGCGCTGGCGCTTTGCAAGCCAGTGCGTGCCGAGGTGTTGTGCGCGCGCGCCGCCTCGAGCGCGGCGCGTCCGGCGGCCGGGTCGGGCAGCGCGGCGCGACGGTCTTCGGCAGACGCCAGATCGATTGTGGCGGCGGCGCGCTGCGCGTCGCAATCGGCCGTGGCGCGCGCAAGGTCGGCGGCGCGGGTCTGGCGCAGCGCTTGCGCATTGTGCGCGGCATCGAGCGCGCGCAGGGCGGCTCGTTCGCTGTCAGCGGCGGCGGCGAGCGCGCGCTCGGTCGCGGCAAGCGCGGTCTGCACGCCGGCGAGGTCTTGCCGCGCGCGCGCCTCGGCCGCTTCGGCTGCGGCAAGCGCCGCCTGTCGCGCGGGCATGAGCGCCTGCAATTCGCCGAGCCGGTTTTCGGCTTCGAGCTGGGCCGCTTCGGCCGCGCCCTCGCCGGCCGCGACAAACCCGTCCCAGCGGCGCAGCCGCCCGCCGCGTGTCACCAGCCATTCGCCCGGCGCCAGCGCGCGGCCGTCGTCGTGTTCGACGACTTGCACCAGCGCCAGCCGCGCGGCGAGTTCGGCCGGCACAGCGGTTACATGGTGGGCCAGCGAATCGGGGCTTGGCGCGGGCGCGGCGGCCCCGGTCCAGTAGCGGCCTTCGCCCGCAGCGGGAGCGGGGCCGAGCATGGCCTTGGCGTCGCGCCCCAGCACCGCAGCCAGCGCGCGCTCATAGCCGGGGGCCACGCGCGTTGCCGCGATAGCGGTGCGGCCCTGCTGTGCGGCGGCCTTGTCGCGCGCCTGCTTGTCGCGCGACAAAGCCTCGGCTTCGCGCGCGATACCCGCCAGATCGGCACGCGCGGCGGCGAGCGCAAGCGCGGCGCTGTCGCGTGCTTCGGTCAGGCGTTCGCGCTTTGTGGTCAGCGTGGTGCGCTCGGCGTGCGCCTCGGCCAGCGCCATGGCCGCAGCTGTGCG
>CAITOD010000215.1 GCA_903893935.1 uncultured Sphingomonadales bacterium | reverse complement strand
CGCTGGCCGAGGCGCACCGCCGCATTTCGAGCGCGCTGGGCAAGGATTCGACTTATGCCAAGGCCAATTACCCGAGCTTGCGCGGGCTGCTCGGGCGGCTGATTGCCAGCACGATGACACGGGGCATGGCCAACTGACCTGGCGCCTGACCATTGCCGATGCGCCCACGCCCGCAATGCGCGAGGCGGTGCTCGCCCCTTTGCGCGCCTACAACATTGTGCAGGCAGGCGACCCGCAGATCCGCCCCGTGGCGATCCTGATCGATGGCTGCGACGGCGGGCTGTGGGGCCGGATCGGCTACAACTGGCTGTTCATCGAACTGCTCGCAGTGCCCGAAGCGGCGCGCGGCCAGGGGCTGGGCCGGCACCTGATGGAGCAAGCTGAAACGATCGCGCGCCAAGCCTGCTGCACCGGCATCTGGCTGGATACCTATGAATTCCAGGCGCGCGGGTTCTATGAAAAACTCGGCTATACGCTGTTCGGCACGCTCGACGATTACCCCCCGGGCCAGCGCCGGTTCTTCCTGATGAAGCGGCTCTAAGCCGGGCTCAATTGTGCTCGCGCATGATGCGCGCCTTGTCGCGCTGCCAGTCGCGCTCTTTGGTGGTCGCGCGTTTGTCGGCGTTGTTCTTGCCGCGTGCCAGTGCCAATTCGACTTTGGCGCGGCCGCGGCCGTTGAAATAGACCGTCAGCGGCACCAGCGTCATGCCCTTGCGTTCGACCGCGCCGTGAAACCGGCTGATCTCGCGCTCCTTGAGCAAAAGCTTGCGCACGCGCTTGGGCTCGTGGTTGTAGCGGTTGCCGTGGCTGAATTCGGGAATGTTCGAATTGATCAGCCAGACTTCGCCGTTTTTGACTTCGGCATAGCTTTCGGCAATCGAACCCTGGCCAAACCGCAGGGATTTGACTTCGGTGCCGGTCAGCGCGATCCCCGCTTCATAGACATCGTCGATAAAATATTCGAACCGCGCCCGGCGGTTTTCGGCGACGATTTTCTTCTTGTCGAATTCGGGGGGAGTGGGACGCGCCATGGTTCTGGTGCATGTAGGGCCGCGCGGAAGGAATTGCAAAGGCGCACGCTGTCATTGCAGGTTCACGCAACCGGGCTCAAGCCGCAGCGCCACGGAAGGGACTGCACACAATGACCATTACCGATCACGGCGAAATGTGCGTGCTGGTGCTCCAGGGCGGCGGCGCGCTGGGCGCGTATCAGGGCGGGGTCTACGAAGCGCTGGCATCGGCCGGGTTCGCGCCCGCATGGGTGGCGGGAATTTCGATCGGCGCGATCAACGCCGCGCTGATTGCGGGCAACCCGCCCGAGACACGCCTCGCCGCGCTGCGCGCGTTCTGGGAACGCGCCTCGGCCGCGCTGCCCTTCCCCGCGCCGTTCGAAGACGGCTGGGGGCGCAAGCTGTTCAACGAAGCGGCCGCAGCAACGGTCGCGCTGACCGGGGTGGCGGGGTTTTTCACACCGCGCTGGCAAATGCCCTGGCTGGCGCTGCCAGGCTCGCCGGCCGCGATCAGCCTGTATGACACCGCTCCGCTGCGCGACACGCTGCTCGATCTGGTCGATTTCGATCTGCTCAACGATGGTCCGGTGCGGTTCAGCGTCGGGGCGGTCAATGTGCTGACGGGCAATTTCGTCTATTTCGACAACCGCGAGCGCCGCATCGGGCCCGAGCACGTGATGGCAAGCGGGGCATTGCCGCCCGGCTTCCCGCCGGTGGTAATCGATGGCGAGCCTTATTGGGATGGCGGCATCGTTTCGAACACGCCGCTGCAATATGTGCTCGACGAATGCCACACCGACCCTTTGCTGGTGTTCCAGGTCGATCTGTTCAGCGCGCGCGGGATGATGCCACGCACTTTGGCCGAGGCGGTGCAGCGCGAGAAGGATATCCGCTATTCGAGCCGCACCCGGCTCAACACCGATGTCCACATGCGCCTCGCCGAACTCGAATCCGCCATCGCGCAGCTCGTGGCGAAACTGCCCGAAGCAGTCCGCGACGACCCTGCCTGGGCCACGCTGACCGCGCGGCCGTGCAGCGGGCCGGTGACGATCATGCACTTGATAAACCGCCCCGAAGACTATGAATCGCAAGGCAAGGATTACGAATTTTCGCGCGCCACGCTAAGCGGGCACTGGCAGGCCGGACTGCAGGATGTCACGCGCTCGCTGGCCAGCCCGCGCTGGCGCAACCGCCAGCCGCCAAGGCACGGAATAGCAACCCTCGACCTCGAATAAACGTCTGATCTTATGGAGAAACCAGCATGCAACTCGACAATCAGATCGCGCTGATCACGGGCGCCGCCAGCGGCATCGGGCTCGGCATCGCGCGCCGCTTTGCCCAAGCCGGCGGGCGCGTCGCGATCGCCGATCTGCGCCTCGACGCAGCAGAGGCCGCCGCCGCCACGATCAATGCCGAATTTCCCGGCAAAGCCATGGCAGTGGCGATGGATGTGAGCAACGAAGATGAAGTCAATGCCGGCGTCGCCGCGGTAGTCGCGGCCTGGGGCACCGTCGACGTGCTGGTGTCGAACGCCGGCATCCAGATCGTCAACCCGGTCGAAGCGTTTGCCTTTGCCGACTGGAAGAAACTGCTCGCCATCCATCTCGACGGCGCGTTCCTCACCAGCAAGGCGGTGCTGCCGCATATGTATGCGCAAGGCCGCGGCACCGTGCTGTTCATGGGCTCGGTCCATTCGAAAGAGGCCTCGCCGCTCAAGAGCGCCTATGTCACCGCCAAGCACGGGCTGCTCGGCCTGTCGCGCACGATCGCCAAGGAAGGCGGCGCCAAAGGCGTGCGCAGCAACGTGATCTGCCCGGGCTTCGTCCGCACCCCGCTGGTCGACAAGCAGATCCCCGAACAAGCGCGCGAACTCGGCATCAGCGAAGACGAAGTGGTGAAAAAAGTCATGCTCGGCCAGACCGTCGATGGCGAATTCACCACGGTCGAAGACATCGCCGAAGTCGCGCTGTT
>CAITOD010000214.1 GCA_903893935.1 uncultured Sphingomonadales bacterium | reverse complement strand
GAACGCGGCGGCACGCGGCTCTGATCCGATACCCTTGCAAAGCCGTGCGCGGCTTTGCAGGGATAGTTCAGGTCAGGTCGCTGATCCCGATCTGCGATCCGGCCAGCGCGGCGCGATTGGCAAGCATCGCGCGCAAAGTCTTCTCGCCCGCTTCAAGCACGTCCATGGCCAATTCTCCTCTCGCTTATAAATCTATCATTTGTTAGCAATGGCTGGCAAACGATCCCGGTTGCACGCAAGCCGGGGCACAAATCAGCGCTGGAGGAGCGATGCGATGGGCGATGTGGATGCACGACTGGCTGCGCTCGAAGCGCGCGTGGGCGAACTTGAAGATCTGAACGCGATCCGCCGCCTGCAAATGGCCTATGGCTATTACATCGATTACAACCGGCCCGAGGAAACCGCCGCGCTGTTCGCGCAGGATGGGGCGGTGGTGTTCCTGTCGGGCGAATATCGCGGGCACGCCGGGATCGTGCGGCTCTATGGCACGTGGTTCCAGAACCTGTTCACCGGCGGCCGGCGCGGCCCGGTCGATGGCCTGCTGCTCGACCATTTCCAGTTGCAAGACGTGATCACCGTGGCGCCCGACCGCCAGAGCGCCAAAGGTCGCTTTCGCGGGCTGCTCGCGGGCGGCTGGCACGACAGCGCGCTGGCCGACAAGCCCGAAGGCGTGCCCCAGCAGTTCTGGGAAGCCGGGATTTATGAAAACGACTATGTCCGCGAACAGGGCGTGTGGAAAATCAAGCGGCTCGACTACATGATGCAGTGGCAATCGGATTACGAGACCGGCTGGGCGCACACCGTGGCGCATCTGCAACCCGCGCAAGTGTGCTTTCCCGAAAACCCGATCGGCCCCGATGTGATCCTGCCCGAAAAGCAGGTGCGCCAGACCTGGCCCCATCGCCAGGAAGTGACGATGAGCTTTGCGCATCCGGTCCTCGGCGCAGCATTTGTGCGCGAACACTTCACCAAGTTTCAGGGCAAGTGGCCCTGAATCAATCGTCCTGGTCGGGCTTTGCCAGTTTCACTTCGGCGTGGTGGTCGCGGATCCAGCGGATCAGCTGGGCATTCACTTTGTCGGTCAGGCTGGCGAGCTGCTGGCGTTGGCGGGTGGTCAGCGGGCGCAGCAAAGCTTCGGCCATCACGTCGAAATGGGGCTGGGTGCGGCGATAGGCCTCGTGGCCTTCGGCGCTCAGCCGCACCGGACGGCGGCGGCGGTTGTCGGGATCGATCGCGTCCTCGATCCAGCCGCGCTCGCGCAAAGTGGCGATCGCGCGGCTGACATTCATCGGCGGCAGGCCGGTTATTTCGGCAATATCGTGCCCGGCCAGTTCGCCTTCGCCGGCCAGCACCATGATCACGCGCAATTCGTTGCTGCCGATTTCGGCCGGGTCGCACACCCCGTCGCGCATCGGGCCGGTGATGAAACTGCCGAGCTTCAGCAGGCGGACAAGCAGGTCTGCGGGGGCAGGAACGGCCGCGGCCGGGGATTTTGCGCTCATGGGGACAGAGCTAAGACACAGCGCGCGCGGGCTTGCAAGAGGGGCAGGTGGTTCCTTTTACATCAATTGTTATATCGGCACCGGCATGCAGCCTTGGCGAATTCTGGCGGAGGTCGCTGCCGCACCCGCAAACGCATCGTCATGCCGGACTTGATCCCATAGCTGTCCGGGATTTTGCGCATGG
>CAITOD010000213.1 GCA_903893935.1 uncultured Sphingomonadales bacterium | reverse complement strand
CACAGCGCATAGAAAATGTTGTCGCCCACCGGCTGGCCGCTGACCAGCAGCGCCGCTTGCCCGGCATAGTTGAGCACGAGGCTCGGGAAAATCAGCCATGTCCACGCCAGCCGGATCGGCCGCGCGCCGAAGTGCCCCATGTCGGCATAGAGCGCTTCGGCCCCGGTCACGCACAGGAACACGCCACCCAGCAGCATGAAACCGCGCAAGCCATGCGCGAACAGATAAGCCAGCCCATAAGCCGGGTTGATTGCCGCAAGCACCGCAGGATGCAGCGCTATGCCGCCAAGACCAAGCGCTGCAATCGTTACGAACCACGCCAGCATGACCGGCCCGAATGCGCGCCCGATGCGCGCCGTGCCCAGCGGCTGGACGGCGAACAGCGCCACAAGGATCGCCATCGCCAGCCACAGCACATAGGCGGTCATCGCCGGTGCAGCCGAATTGAGTCCCTCCAGCGCCGAAAGCACCGAAATCGCCGGCGTGATCGCTCCATCGCCATATATCAGCGCAGCGCCGAACAACCCCATCGCAACAATCGCCGGGCGCTGGTGCCCCTTGATGCCCAGCAACGCCATCAGGGCCAGAATGCCGCCTTCGCCATCGTTGTCGATGCGCATGGCGATGTTGACGTATTTGACGGTGGTGACGACGAACAGAGTCCACACCAGCAGCGACAACACCCCCATCGCCGAAGCGGCATCGACATTGCCGCCACCCAGCTGGAGCACCGTCTTCATCGTATAAAGCGGGCTGGTACCGATATCGCCAAACACGATCCCCGCCGCCCCGATCACCATCGGCGCCAGCCCGCCATGCGCCGATGGCACCGCCGGGTCGGCAGGCACCTGCAAACGAGTCTCGGCCGGCGCGGGTTCGCTCATGACGTCCATCTTCGTCGCGGGAGATGTCGAAAACAAGACAAGCGTTTTGCCAATTTCGCGCCCGGCGCCGTGCATGCTCGCACAAGCGCCGGCCTGGCGTTCCCGCTGCCGGGATTGTCTGGTGCGGTCGAGAAGACTCGAACTTCCACGGCCTTTCGGCCACAACGACCTCAACGTTGCGCGTCTACCAATTCCGCCACGACCGCACTCAGGCAAACGGGGCGATGCGGCAAAGGCACTGCCCCCGTTCGGGTAGGAGCGGTCGCCTAGCAAAGGGTGGGGGGGCGTGCAACCGGGATTCCGGCCTTTGCTGCGGTGTTTTTGCGCGTTGCCGCCGGCTTATTCGGGTTTCCAGCCGATTTCGGCGTATTTCGCCGATTTCGGCACCTCGGTCACCGCTTCGTTGACCGTTTCGGTTTCGCCGGGCTTGAGCACGTCGCGCGGCGGGATCACCGTCCAGGTATAGACCACGCGGTTTTGCGCATCGCGCAGCACGATCAGGATCTGCGGCACTTCGCGCACGTCTTTGCCGATGTTTTTGATCGTGCCGCTGGCGCCGAAATATTCGGTACCGTTGGGCAGCGTGCGGCGATCCTGCCGCTCGGGCGGGAACGACAGCTCGAGATCGGGGCTGGTCCCGACAAACAGGCGATGGCCCACCGGCAGCCAGTCGGGCAGGCCGAACCAGCTGACCGCGCCGATCAGCGCGGCAACCGACAGCGCAAACAGCAGGGCCGCGATCGTCCACAGCCGCGCCGGATTGCGGCGCGGGCGGAACGGCGGTTCGTGCGCAAATGGCGATGGCCCCGGTTCATCGCCATCGGCCTGACGCGGTTCGGGCGCCGGGCGGGGCATTTTGGGCGGCGGCGGCGTGTCGGCTGCAATCGGGCCCCGCGCAACGACCGGTTCGGGGGCAACGGGTTCTGCAACCGGCTCATCGCGCGGGGCAAGTTCGGCGCCGGCCTGGAACCAGCTGTGCTTGCACTTGGCGCAGCGCACGGTGCGGCCTTCGACGCCGATCGCGCTGTCGGGAACGACATAGCGCGTCGAACATGCGGGACAGGCGATGATCATGCCATCGGGTTAAGCATGCATGCGCCACCTGAAACAATAGCGCGGGGTGGGGAGAAGTGCGCGGATGGCCTTTTTTCCACATGCATTGCCGCCTATGCAGGGCAGCGGTGGCAATTCGCCGCTTTGCCCTCTCTCGAAAAGACTTCTCACCCGACCATGAGCGCGCCTGATGCCGAAATCGTGCAGTTCGACAATGTCGGGCTGCGCTATGGCACCGGCAAGGAAGCGCTGACCGACATTTCGTTCACACTCTACCCCGGGCGGTTCTACTTCCTCACCGGGGCATCGGGCGCGGGCAAGACCAGCCTGCTGCGGCTGCTCTATCTGGCGCAGCGCCCGTCGCGCGGGCTGATCCGCATGTTCGGCACCGATGCAATCACGCTGCCGCGCGAGCGCCTGCCCGGGTTCCGTCGCCGGCTGGGCGTGGTGTTTCAGGATTTCCGGCTGGTGCAGCACTTGTCGGCGTTCGACAATGT
>CAITOD010000212.1 GCA_903893935.1 uncultured Sphingomonadales bacterium | reverse complement strand
GGCAAAGTTGAACGTCATGAATTCGACCACCGGACGCAGACCACCCATCGCCGCGCCCGTGCCGATCCCGGCAAAGCCATATTCGGTGATCGGCGTGTCGATCACCCGGCGCGGGCCGAATTCCTCGAGCAGGCCTTGCGTGACTTTGTAGGCGCCCTGATATTCGGCGACTTCCTCGCCCATCACGAACACGCGATCGTCGGCGCGCATTTCTTCGGCCATCGCATCGCGCAAGGCTTCGCGCACGGTCGTTGAAATGAACGCCGTGCCGGCGGGAAGTTCGGGATCGGCGGCGCGCACCACGGCGACGGGTGCTGCCACCACGGGCGCTGCAACAGGCGCAGGCGGTGGCGCCACGACCGGTTGCGGCGCAGGCGCTGCCTCTTCACCGTCGCCCTGCAGCGTGGCGATCACGGTGCCGACTTTAACCCCTTCGGTTCCTTCCGCGACCCGAAGCTCGCCAATCACACCTTCATCGACCGCTTCGAATTCCATCGTCGCCTTGTCGGTTTCGATTTCGGCGAGGATATCGCCCGATTTCACCGTGTCGCCGGGTTTGACCAGCCACTTGGCGAGCGTGCCTTCTTCCATCGTTGGCGAAAGCGCCGGCATTTTCAGGTCGATCGCCATCTCAATAGCTCCCCACCAGGACATCGGTGTACAGTTCGGCGGGTGCCGGTTCGGGCGAATTTTCGGCGAAATCGGCCGCTTCGGTCACCACCTGGCGGATGCGCTTGTCGATATCCTTCATCGCCTCTTCGCTTACCCCGCGCTTGAGCAATTCCTGCCTGGCCGCGTCGATCGGGTCGTGGTGGTCGCGCATGTCCTGCACTTCCTCGCGGCTGCGGTACTTGGCGGGGTCGGACATCGAGTGGCCGCGATAGCGATAAGTATTGAGTTCCATCAGCACCGGGCCATTGCCGGCGCGCACGAAATCGAGCGCCACTTCGGTCGCCTGGCGCACTTCGAGCACGTCCATGCCGTTCACATCCATGCCGGGAATGCGGAAACCCGTGCCGCGCCGGTAGAAATGCGTTTCGGCCGAACCGCGCTTGACCGCAGTGCCCATCGCATAGCCATTGTTTTCAACCACGAACACGATCGGCAGCTTCCACAGCGCGGCCATGTTGAAGGTTTCGTAGACCTGGCCCTGGTTGGCCGCACCATCGCCGAAATAGGCGACGCACACCCCGCCGTCGTTGCGATACTTGTGCCCGAACGCGAGGCCTGCGCCGAGCGGCACTTGTGCGCCGACAATACCGTGGCCGCCGAAGAATTTGTGATCGGTCGAAAACATGTGCATCGACCCGCCTTTGCCGCGCGAAATGCCCGCGGCGCGGCCGGTCAGTTCGGCCATGATCACGCGCGGATCGATTCCATAGGCGAGCATGTGGCCGTGGTCGCGATAACCCGTGATCACGCTGTCATGCCCGGGCTTGAGCGCCGACTGCACGCCCACGGCAACCGCTTCCTGCCCGATATAGAGGTGGCAGAAGCCGCCGATCAGGCCGAGACCGTAAAGCTGGCCGGCGCGTTCCTCGAAGCGGCGGATCAGCACCATCTGCTCATAGAAATGGAGCAGTTCGGCATCGCTCGCGTCGTAGCGTTTGTTGTTGGCATGCGCCTGCTGCAGGCTGCGCAGCGCAAACACCGCGTCTTCCTCGCCGGAAATCTGCTCGGTGGTGATGATCGCCGGGGTCACCGGAGCGTCGGCGGGGGCTTTTGCGGCTCTGGGTGCGCGCGGCCGGGCAGGTTTGGCCAAAGTAGGGGGTCCCTTTCTGGTGGCAGCCTCTGGTTTCGTACACGCCAGCGGAGCGTATC
>CAITOD010000211.1 GCA_903893935.1 uncultured Sphingomonadales bacterium | reverse complement strand
TTCCACCTGCCTTGAAAATGCTCTAGCGGCGTGGCGCGCGTTCTGCGCGTTCGTCGATACCGGTCATGTCAAGGATGGTCCCACCCGTGCAAGATCGTTTGCTCCAAGGCTTTTCCCGATCCGCCACGCGCCGCGCGCGCGCGCTGGCGGGTGCTGCGCTTGCTTGTGCGCTTGCCCAGGCATTGGCATCGTGCGCGCCCAAAGTCATCGCGCCACCGCCACCCCCGCCACCGCCGCCGCCAGTCGCGGTGATCCCGCCAAAGCCGATCCCGCCCGATGGCGCCGCACCCAACCTGGTCACGCCCGAAGTTGCAGCCGACGGGTTTCGGGAATCGGTCAATCGCAAAGTCTCGGTCAACCAGATCGTGTGGAATTTGCGCTCGGCCTATACGGTCGCAGCACTCGATTGCCAGAGCCCGCGCAACGCCGCGATCCTGCCGCATTATCGCGCGTTCCTGCAGCGCAACGCCAAAGTGCTGAAATCGGTCTACAACAATATGGACCACGAATTCCGTGAAAAATACGGACGCGGCGGCGAGACGTTGCGCGACGATTATCTGACTGTGCTTTACAACCACTACGCGCTGCCGCCGACCAAGACCGAATTCTGCGACGTGGTCGACCAGACGATGCAGGAAGGCGACGGCGTTGCGCCCGAGGAACTCGGGACTTTTGCGCAGACCAAAGTGCCGGTGATCGAAAAAGTGTTCGACGATTTCTACGACCGCTACGACAAATACCGCAATGCGCTCGCCGAATGGGAAGAGAAATACGGCCGCGTCGGGCGTGTTTCGGTGGGCCCCGCGATCAAGCCCGCGGTGCTACCGCCAGCCAATCCTGCTGTGCCTGACCCGGGCGCCGCGCCCACGCCCTGACGCAAAAATTGCGCGGCAGGGCTTGGCAAGCGGGCCGGCCTTGCGCTAAGGGGCCGCCTCTCTGTCAGACGCGAGCAATCCTTGTGGCTGGCGGCGGAAGCGTGGAACGGGGCCGTAGCTCAGCTGGGAGAGCGCGTCGTTCGCAATGACGAGGTCAGGGGTTCGATCCCCCTCGGCTCCACCATGGTTCCGGTTCTGATACCAGGTCGCGCCGCGCGCGACCAAACGTGCTGCGGCTCGCCTTTGCCAATTGTGCGAAAAAACAACCATTTTACGCGCGGATATGGCGGACAACAGCAATGCATTTTCTCGATCAGGCCAAGATTTTCATCAGTTCGGGCACCGGCGGCGGTGGCGCGGTCAGTTTTCGGCGTGAAAAATACGTCGAATACGGCGGGCCCGATGGCGGCAACGGCGGCAAAGGTGGCGACATCGTGTTCGAAGCGGTGGCCGGGCTCAACACGCTGATCGACTTTCGCTACACCCAGCATTTCAAGGCGCAACGCGGCATGGGCGGCGCGGGCTCGAACCGCTTTGGCGCGGGCGGCGAAGACCTCGTGATCAAAGTCCCGGTCGGCACGCAAGTGCTCGATGACGATCGCGAAACGGTGCTGCTCGATCTGGTCGAGCCGGGCCAGCGCGTGGTGCTGCTGCGCGGCGGCGATGGAGGGCGCGGCAATGCCAGCTTCAAATCATCGACCAACCGCGCCCCGCGCCAATCGGGGCCGGGCTGGCCGGGTCAGGAAATGTGGGTCTGGCTGCGGCTCAAACTGCTCGCCGATGCGGGCCTGGTCGGGCTGCCCAATGCGGGGAAATCGACCTTTATCAACCAGATCACCAACGCCCAGGCCAAAGTCGGCGAATATGCATTTACCACCACGCGGCCGCAATTGGGCGTGGTGCGCCACCGCAACCGCGAATTCGTGCTGGCCGACATTCCCGGGCTGATCGCGGGTGCTGCCGAAGGGGCGGGCATCGGCGATCGTTTTCTCGGCCATATCGAACGCTGCCGCGTGCTGATCCACCTTGTCGATATCCACGGCACCGATCCGGCCGAAGCGAT
>CAITOD010000210.1 GCA_903893935.1 uncultured Sphingomonadales bacterium | reverse complement strand
CGGCTTTGACCCGACCAACAACACGCTGGCCCGATCCGACCACATCTTCACCGCGATGGGGCGTGATTACGCCGATGTTGCGCCACTCGACGGGGTGTTTCATGGTGGCGCGGGCCAGACGATGACGGTGTCGGTGGATGTGGCCCCGGTTGAGGGGTGATCATCGCGCGTGCCCCCCTCTCCTTCAGCGGATAGCTCGGGATATGGGGATAGCCCCCACCCCAACCCCTCCCCTGAAGGGGAGGGGCTTAACAGGTCCGTCTCAACGCACTTTGGTATAATGCGGGATCGTGTCGGCAATCGGCGCCGCGCGGATGCCGAGCGCCAGCCCGAGCGCGGCAACCACGCAGCCCAGCACGACCACGCGGCGCGCGCGGCGTGAAAACGGCTGCCACAGCGGCAGGATCGCCAAAGTCGCCAGCATCAGCGGCAGAAAAACCACCAAAGGCAAGTCGCTGCCCACCGCCTGCAGCATTTCGTGGCCCAGCACGAATTGATAGCCGGTGACCACGCCTGCCATCAGCACCGCCAGCGGCGTGCCCCAGCGCCCGGGCGGCAACATCGCGGTCAGGGCCGCGAGCAGCACCGGCAGCACCAGCACATAAGCCGCAACCGGGGCCAGCGCCTGAAGCAGCACCGCCATCAGCCACAGCGGCACGAAAGCCCCGGCAAGGGCTGCGCGCCCCGGCCGCCAGCGACCGATCACGACGAAAAACGCGGTCAGCGCCGCTGCCGCCGCCATAGCCTCCAGCCATGGCGTCGCCGCCAGCCGGTCGTAATAATTGGGGCCGCCGACATGGAACGAGACCAGATTGGCCGCCATCACCAGCAGAGTCGTCAGTCCGGCGAGCCCGAGCATGCGCCCGGCCCCGCCCAGCGCCGCGCGCGGATGCCCGCGCCCGCGGCCGCGCCCGCGCCAGATCGCGCTGATGGCCACCAGCGCTGCGGCAAGCAGAAACCACCCGGCATACGTCGGCAGCGTGACGAGGGCGCACCCGAACAGATCGAAAAAAACCAGATCGGGCGCCGGGCGCGGCAAAGCGGGCGCCACCAGCAAAGCGCGCGTGAGATCAAGCGTCTGCGCGCCGATATCCTGCAACGATCCCTGGTCGAGCCGGTCGGCAGTGGCCTTGGGCGAATGGTATAGCCCCGGCCGGCCGATAAAGGCAAAGTTGTAGGCCGCGACCCCGCGCGTTGCCATCCACGGCAGCGCCTCGGTCAAGTCGGTGTCGTTGGGCAGCACGCGATAGAGATAGACCGCAAGCGATGATCCCGCCGGATGGCGCAGCGCGCGCGCCGCGAGCGCCACGCTTTCGCCATTGGCATTGGCGGTCTGGAACAGCGTGGCGCGCCCGCCGCCGCCGCGCGCTTCAAGATTGATCAGCGCGCCGATGTGATCGCGCGCGGGATCGACCGGCGGGGGATTTCCTGCAAAGAAATGCCGCGCTCCGTCGAGGCCGATTTCCTCGCCATCGGTAAAGATCACCAGGAGATCGCGCGCCGGGCGTGGCCCGCTGGCAACCGCGCGCACGGTTTCGAGAATCGCCGCCAGCCCCGCGCCGTCATCCGCCGCCCCGGGCGATCCGGCCACGCTGTCGTGGTGCGCCATCAGCGCAAGCGCGGGCAAAGTGCGATCGCGCCCCGGCAGCACCGCGATCAGATTGGTCAGCAGGCGCGGGCGATCGGCCGCACTGCCCCATTCGATATTGCGCGCAATATGCAAAGGATCGGGCGCGAAGCGATCCACGCGCACGGTCATGCCCAGCCCCGCAAGCCGCCGCGCCAGCCAGTCCTGCAAGGCAAGGTCGGCCGCCGAACCCGCCGGATGCGGAGCTGCTGCAATCACGCGGATATCCGCCATCGCGCGCCCGGCCGAAAATTCGCCCGCCGGTCGGTCGGGCGCCAGCGGCCACGGCGTGGTCGTCGCCACCAGCGTCAGCACCGCCGCCAGCACGAGCGCTCCGAGCGCAGGCAGATAGCGGGCAATCACGCGCCCGCGCTCCATTTCTGGTGGCCCATCAAACCGCATTCTCCCCCGACCCCGTTTGCCCCTGACCATAAAGGCAAATTATGTGGCACCCAAGCCCGGATGGACGTATGGGCGCAAGGACCGAATCCCGTCAACAGACAGTCAGGTCACCGCCCTTGCGCATTGCCATCGCTTCCGATCACGCCGCGTTCGCGCTCAAGGCCGAACTTGGCGCGGCGCTGGCCGAATGGGGGCACGCGGTGTGCGATCTTGGCCCCGACAGCGATGCGCGCGTCGATTATCCCGATTTCGGCTACAAGCTGGCCGCCGCGATGGCCGCGGGCGAGGCCGATTTTGGCGTCGCGCTGTGCGGATCGGGTATCGGCATATCGATCGCGGTCAACCGCCACCCGGCGTGCCGCTGCGCGCTCGTCAGCGACGCTTATGCCGCCACGCTCGCGCGCGAACACAACGACGCCAATGTGATCGCGATGGGCGCGCGGCTGATCGGCATCGATCAGGCCAAAGCCTGCCTGCAAGCGTTTCTGGCCGGTACTTTCGCAGGCGGCCGCCACGAAGGCCGCGTTGCCAAGCTTAGCCATCCCACCTTCTGACTCACCCAGCAAAGGAGCCCCCACGATGACCGCAGCCACTGCAACCGCGCCGGACATCCGCAAACCGGGTTTCTTTACCGAACACCTGGCGAGCGCCGACCCTGAAATCCACGCCGCGATCCGCCACGAACTGCACCGCCAGCAGACCAAGATCGAACTGATCGCGTCGGAAAACGTGACCAGCCTCGCGGTGCTCGAAGCGACCGGATCGATCTTCACCAACAAATATGCCGAAGGCTATCCGGGCAAACGCTATTATGGCGGCTGCGAGTATGTGGACGTGGCCGAGCAACTGGCCATCGACCGGGCGCGCGCACTGTTCCGCTGCGGCTACGCCAACGTCCAGCCCAATTCCGG
>CAITOD010000209.1 GCA_903893935.1 uncultured Sphingomonadales bacterium | reverse complement strand
GGGGACCCCGCTGGTTGCCCCGTGCAAGTGCTGCGACGCTGCCACGGGGCTTTCCAGAGCAACCCCGAAGGGGCGGGCCGCTTTTGGCCCCCTTCGGCTGCTGCTTGCGCAGCCGCTCAGGGTAAACTTACAGCGTCGATCGTCGGTCACAATGGGCCCGCATTGCTCCCTCCTCTCTCCTCGCGCTGGGCCAAAATCGGCTCCGTCACGGTGGGTCAAAGTAATGACATCAGGCTCTGAATTCAGGCGACGCGGCGTGCCGGGCAGGTGCGCAGCCATTCGCGCGCGCGGCGCTGGGCTTCGGCGATTTCGCGCGCGGTCATGTCTTCGGCAACATCGGCGCGGCATTGCGCGGCGTGTTCATAGCCCCCGACTGCGGCGAGGTTGAACCACTTGTGCGCTTCGACCAGATCGATCGCCACGTCATCGCCGCCGGTCGAAAAAGTCATGCCCAGATCGAAATAGGCTTCGCTGTCGCCATGTTCGGCGGCGGCAAGGCATTTTGCGACATAGGCCTCGCGCGCCTGATCGCGCGCGCCCTGTTCTACCGGGCATTGCGTGTCGGTTCCGGCAACAAGCGTAACGGGCAGCGTGACGGGCTGCGCGATCGAGCTGTGTTCCATATGGCGTTATCCCCAAGTTTGCGCCCGGTCCTGTCTGCGGGCGCCATGCGGACAAGGTCGGCTGGTTTGGTCAACATTTGGTTAACGGCGGCAGAATTTTGCCGGGTGCAAGCACGTAGGCGGTGCTTTTTTTGCCGCGCGGCAGACAAAAATGTTCGCGATGGAATGACTTGTGTGTCGCGCGTGCCCCCCCTATAGGCCCGGCAAACCGGGACGCAGGTTGCCATATTGGCAACATGTCCGGGGTCGGCAGGCGCGATTGCGGAGGGCCGGATGGCTGGGGTACTGAGCGACGATATCGATGTTTTGGCCAAAGCCCGGCGCGCTTTGCCGGGTGACTATGTTCCCGGTGAAGACGAACCCTATATGAACGAGCAGCAGCAGGATTATTTCCGCCGCCTGCTGCTCGAATGGAAACGGTCGATCCTGTCGGCGGCGGTCGACACGCTGTCGGCGCTGCAGGAAGGCCCGATCCGCGAGCCCGATCTCAACGATCGCGCCTCGAGCGAAACCGACTGGGGCATCGAACTGCGCACGCGCGACCGCCAGCGCAAGCTGATCGCCAAGATCGATTCGGCGATGCGCCGCATCGATGAAGGCGAATACGGTTTCTGCGAAGTGACCGGCGAACCGATCGGGCTCGGGCGGCTGATCGCGCGGCCGATCGCAACGATGACGGTTGAAGCACAGCAGGCGCACGAACGCCGCGAAAAGGTCTCGCGCGACACCTGAAAACGGCCGAAATGCTTACACTTTTGCGCGCAAAGCTGTGCCAAAACGGGGCCGTGCCAAACCGGGAAACGCAGCTGCCGCGATGTTAACCTTTCGTTTGCCGTTTGCTCGTTACCGCTGGTAAGGGCCCGCCAAAGCCGGGGCTCTTGCACTGGCAACCTGCAGACGGAACACAGCGTGGTGACACAGATCGATCATCGACAGGTCGGACGCGACAGCTTGTTTCTGATGGCTGACTTGCGCGTTTCCGACCAGCCGGGCGACCACCGGGTCAAAGTGCGCAATCTGTCGGCGCGCGGGATGATGGCCGAAGGCACCGTGCGCGTCAGCGCGGGCGCCGGGGTTGCAGTGATGCTGCCGGGCAGCGGCTGGGTTGCCGGCCGCGTGGCGTGGATTCAGGACAATCGCTTCGGCATTGCCTTTGCCGAAGATATCGATCCGGCCACCGTGCGCGCGCCGTAAGCGCCCGCCCTTCAATCAGAAATCGATCGCAATCCCGTTGCGTTCCCAGTCGCCGAACCGGGTTGGGTCGATCCCGTCGGGATCGGGGCCGCGTTCGACCGCGCGCGGTTCGGGCGGGGGCGTGTTGGTCCAGTGCGCGGGCGGCGTAAACGGCGCGGGGCGCGTGGTGGCGCGTTTGATCGGCTCGGTCATGGCATGGCAGATGCACCCGCGCGCCGGCCGTGGCAATTGCCAATCGGGGCAGATCGGCCGATAGGGGGCCATGGTACGCCCCACCCGTTCACGTTCGACGCCCGACTCTGCCGCCCCGCCTGCTGAAATTCCCGGCGCCGCCACGCGGCTGGCAGCACTGCGCCTGATCGATGCCGTGCTGCGCCGGGGCGAGCCGCTCGATCAGGCCGCACCGCCCTTGCTGCGCCCGGTGCCGCGCGCCGACGATCGCGCGCTGGCCACGGCGATCGCGCAGGAAGTGTTGCGTTGGCTGGTCGATTGCGATGCGCTGATCGACGATGCCACGCGCCAGGTCCTGCCCGAAGATGCCAAGGCGCGCAGCGTGTTGCGCATGATGCTGGTGCAAGTGCTGCGGCTGGGGCTGCCGCCGCACGCGGTGGTGGCGACCGCGCTGCCGCTGCTGACCGGCGGGCCGCGGCGGCTGGCACACGGGGTGTTTTCCGCCGTGCTGGCGCGCGGGATCGAGGGCGCGTTGCCCCTGTCACCCAGCCTGCCGGCCGAAGTCGCGCAGCGCTGGGAAGCGGCATGGCCCGACCGGCTCGATGCAATCGCGGCGGGGCTCGCCGAACCGCCGCCGCTCGATCTGACGCTGGCCGATCCGGCAAAGACCGCGCAATGGGCCGAAACGCTGGGCGGGGTCAGTCTTATGCCCGGCCACGTTCGGCTGGCGCGCGGGCAGGCGGTCGAGGCGCTGCCGGGCTTTGGCGAGGGCGGCTGGTGGGTGCAGGATCTCGCCGCGACAATCCCCGCGCGGCTGATCGGCGCGCCACCGTTCGCCGGCGCGCGCGCGCTCGATCTGTGTGCGGCGCCCGGCGGCAAGACGATGCAACTGGCTGCGGCCGGGTGGCACGTGACCGCGCTCGACAAGTCGGCGCGGCGGATCGAACGGCTGACCGAAAACCTCGCGCGCAACCTCTTGTCGGCCGAAGTGGTGACCGCAGACGCGCTGACCTGGACCCCCGATCGCACATTCGACGCGATCCTGATCGATGCGCCGTGCAGCGCCACCGGCACCGCGCGCCGCCACCCCGATGTGCTGCACCGGCACCACGGGTTTGCCGAACTGACCGCGCTGCAAGCGGCGCTGCTGGCGCGCGCGGCGGGCTGGCTCAACCCGGGCGGCACGCTGGTCTATGCCGTGTGCTCGCTCGAACCCGCCGAAGCCGAAGCGCAAGCCGCCGCCTTTGCCGCTACTCCGCTGCCCGTCACCGCCGAAGAACTGCCCCGGGGCCTTGCGCCTACCCCCGAAGGCTGGCTGCGCACCGACCCCGGCATGCTGCCGACCGCCGGCGGCCTCGACGGCTTCTTCGCGGCGCGCTGGCGGCGGTGATATGCGGGTGGGGCGCACGCCAACACATCCGCAAAATTTGGGAATTTGCGCGGGTGAAAGGTCAAATCACCCCTTCACCCGATCGGCAAAGCTCTTGCGCAGCTT
>CAITOD010000208.1 GCA_903893935.1 uncultured Sphingomonadales bacterium | reverse complement strand
GCGGGATGTTCACCGCCACTGTACTGGCGATATTCCTGGTGCCGTTTTTCTTTGTGGTCATTCGCGGCGGGCTGCGGACCGCACCCCCTTGCGACACCCTCACACGCTCGGCGGAGGCGCAGCCTTGACCCGCACAGCCCTTGCCTTGGTTGCATCCGTCGGGCTCCTTTCGGGTTGCTCGCTGGAGCCGACCTATCATCGTCCCGCCCCGCCGGTGCCTGTGGCCTGGCCAGTCGGCGCGGCCTATGGCGTGCCAGGCCATGACACCCCGGCGGATTGGCGGCAGGTGTTTACCGACCCGGCCTTGCGCAGGGTGATCGAACAGGCGCTGGCCAACAACCGCGACTTGCGCGTTGCCATCGCCCGGATTGATGCGTCGCGCGCACAGTATCGGGTCCAGCGCGCCGCGCTGTTGCCGACCGCCACGATTTCGGCCGCGGTCACCACCGGTCGAGAACCCACCGGATTGCCGCCTGCGCTTGGACCAGCTTATGCCAATTCGACGACATATTCGGCGAATGTTGCGACGACGTCCTATGAACTCGACTTGTTCGGACGTTTGCACAGCCTGACCAGGGCGGCACTCGAAGCTTACTTCGCCACGCAAGAAGCCAGGGCCAGCGCGCAGATCAGCCTCGTGGCAGAGGTCGCCAGTGATTGGCTGACTTGCGCATCCGACAGAGCGCTGCTGACTGTTTCGCAGGCGACAGTGGTCAGTGCCGCGGCCAATCTCGACCTGGCGCGACGACGGCTGGGCGGCGGTATTGCCTCGCAGTTCGACGTCGACACCGCGCAGACCGTCGTCGAACAGGCAAGCGACGATGTGGCACGGATCACGACCATGGTGGCGCAGGATCGCAACGCGCTTGATCTGGCGGTCGGCGCGCCAGTCGCTGCCGACAATCTGCCCGGCGTGACTGACGATGTCGCTGCTGGTCTGGGTGATATCCCCGGCGCGCTCGATTCGCGGATCTTGTTGCAACGCCCTGATGTGGTCGAGGCGGAACACGCGTTGCGCAGCGCCAATGCCAATATCGGTGCAGCGCGCGCAGCCTTTTTCCCCTCGATTGCCCTGACCGGCTCGGTCGGAACCCAAAGCGGGTCGATCGCGGGGCTATTTGCGGGCGGTTCGGGGGTGTGGAATTTTGCGCCATCGATCACGCTGCCGATTTTCACCGCCGGTGCCAATCGGGCCAACCTGGCCTATGCCCGGGCGCAAGACCGGATCGACATTGCGCTTTACGAAAAGGCGATCCAGACCGCGTTTCGCGAAGTAGCCGACGCGCTCGCCCAGCGCGGGACGATCACCGAACGGCTGCGCGCGCAGCGCGCGCTGGTGGCCAGCGCGGCGCACAGCTTGCAGCTGGCGGAGGCACTCTACGCACGCGGGTCGGTAGGTTATCTTGATGTGCTGACCGCGCAGCGCACGCTGTATGCCGCACAGCAGTCGCTGATCCAGGTTCAACTGGTCAAAGCCGCCAATATCGTCACGCTGTACAAAGTGCTGGGTGGATCGCTGGTCGACCGTAGCTCGGCCAACCAATAATCAACGCAGCGGCAAGGCGAACTGGAACCAGATTTTTTGACCAGACGGGCGGTTTTCAACATCGAATTCATGCTGATATTTCAAAATGAACGCACCGAATGGAATGTCATACCGCAATTGTGGTCCGATGGCATAGGCGCTCCCGCGATTGCCATCGGGCTGCACCAAAATCCCGGACTGCCGGTCGTGGCCGAGTTGTTGATAAAAATAGCCCTGCAGGCCAATGCCCAATTTTGGCAGTGGCTTGAACGGACGCAGCGTCATGCCATAGTCAAAATCAAAATCGTTGCCCGAATAATAATGATTGTAGCGGTTTATCGTATTGAATTCGGAAAACAACGTGGCCGAAATGCCGAATTTTGGCGAAGGTTTGTAGCTGATGTTAAAATTCGGTGCGAATGTGTAAAAATTATTACCCGAATTAATCAATGCGGCACCATTATAATGCCCCGTAGGGATGAACGTATCCACGCCGAACGAAGCGGCAATTTTGCCATCCGCTGCCGTATAACCCAGGAAATTCTGTATATCGAGATCGCCAGGGCCGAAATCGTGCCCTCTGACCCCGGCCACGCGCAGATCGAGATTGACCAGCGGCTGGACCAGTCCGGTTGTATAATGCAGCGGCCCGATCGGTATTTTCCAGGTGTACATCAGGCGGATCGCCTCGGCCTGCACCGAAAGATGAAAATCCACCGGTTCCCTGGCGCCCGCTCCATTGGTGGTGCTCGAATCGAAGGTGGCGCTTGTGTAATTGAGCCATTGCAGCATACCCGGTGGCGGCAGGTTGCCATCATTCACGGTGCCGACGCCGATCGGGTAGTGTTGCGTGCCGTTTTCGGTGGCCTGCGCAGGAGGGCTGATTGCGATCAGCCCCCCCGTACACGCAGCCAGAACGGCATAGCGCGGTTTGACCGTCATTGCGGTCAGGTCTTGGGGAACAGGTCGGGCGCAAACGGATGCGGATCGACCACGCGAAAATGCGCGCGTTTGAACTTTTTCGCCATGTGGAACGGGGCAGTAGCGTCGTAGATCGTCTTGGCCGTGGTGCCCTTGGTCGGCAACCTGGGGTTGTATTCGGGCGATTGGGTCGGGTCGAGCACGTGGCAACTGACTCCAGGGATATTGATAATATCCATATCGCCCTGCATGCGGGTGGTCATTGCCCACAGCACGTCGTCGCTGTTGTAGACATCGACGTCAGGATCGACCAGAATAACGATCTTCAATTCGGCATAAGCGGCAAAGGCAACGAGCGCTGCCTGACGCGCCTTGCCGTCGTCCATCGCGCTGTTTTTGTTGACCGTCAGGATCGACAGAAATTTGCCGCCACCTGCGGGATGCGCAAAAACCTGGGTCACAAATCCGGGCATCGCCCGGTCGAGCATCGTATAGATGCTGCCTTCGGTCGGCAGGCCAGCGAGATTGACATGTTCTTCGCCTGGACCGACCAGCGTTTGCAGGATCGGATTCTTGCGCGTGGTTATCGCGGTGATCTTGATCACCGGCAGCGACGGGTTGGCAATGCCGTCGTAGCCAGGAAATTCGGGCATCGCGTAACCCGAATGCGTGTTCTGGTCTTCGGCCACGCGCCGGGTCTGGATGATTTCGCCCTCGATCACGATTTCGGCGTAGGCAATTGCCTTGGCCTTGACGGTCAACGCATCGACCAGCTTGACCGCTTGCTGGCGCAGGCCGCCTGCCACTCCCAGCTCGTCATATCCTAGCGGACCGATCGGTTCTTCGTATTCGGCGCCGATGTGGATCGCCGGATCGAGCCCCATGTTGATCGTGATTGGCAGGTTTTCGCCGCGAAGCCCGGCCCGCTTGTAAAACTCGTCGATATGCCGGTTGGGCGCAAAAAAGATCGACAGTTCGTCTTTG
>CAITOD010000207.1 GCA_903893935.1 uncultured Sphingomonadales bacterium | reverse complement strand
CGATGCGACGCAGGCGCTGATCGAGCAATTGCGCATGATCTATGCCCGGCGCAGCGCGGTCGCGCTGGCGTTTGGCTACAATCTGCTGGCGTGGACCGCAAGCGCAGTGGGCGCGTGGATCGGGCTCAGGCTGATGGGCGTGCCCGCCGCGTTCTGGACCGTGATGATGGTCGAAAGCCTGATTTTCACGGTGCGCAGCGTGGCCTTTTTCATCCCCGGCGCGCTCGGCGTGCAAGAGGCGGGCTATCTGCTGCTGGCCCCGGTCGCGCATATCGCGCCCGACGCGCTGCTGGCGCTCTCGCTGGTCAAACGCGCGCGCGATCTGGCAATCGGCGTGCCGACGCTGCTGTGCTGGCAAGCGATCGAACTGCGCTCGGTGGTCGCGGACAAAGCGGTCCGCCGATAGCGCTTAGCGCTTGCGCCAGAGTGCCAGCAGGCCGCTTACCACCAGGATGGCGATCGTATCGGCGACCCAGTCGCGGATATCGCAATCGCGGTGGAGTTGCGGGATCGACTGGGTGACTTCGATCATCGCGCCGAGGAACGACAGACGTTCGGCGATGCGCAGGCGCGGCGATGCCGGAAACGCGAAATCGGCGAGAAACGTCAGCGTCGCGAACGCCAGCATGTGCTCGAATTTGTCGCCGAACCGGTCGATCGGCAAATGCGGCGGGTGCGGCAGCACCGCCATCGTCACCGCGAACGCAAGCGCCAACCAGAACAGCACGCCGGCCGATTGACGAGAGGCGGGGGGATGGATCATCGTAGCCATACCATCCGCTAGAGCATCACGAAGCATTGCGAAATCGTGAAACCGGCTCGTGAGGCAGCAAAAAATGGATAAGTCCGGCTTTTTGCACAAAAACCGGTTCGCAGATCGCGGCCTGATCGCCTAGAGCTTGGCGCCATGACCGAACCGCTCGACATCTCGTTTCTCGGCCTTGGCGTGATGGGCTCGCAAATGGCGCGTCACCTGGGCGAGGCCGGCCATCGCCTGACCATTTACAACCGCAGCGCCGCGCGCGCCGATGCCTGGCAGGCCGCGCACCCGGGGCTGGCCACGCGCGTTGCGGCAAGCCCGGCCGAGGCCGCGCAAGGGGCCGACGCGGTAATCACCTGCGTGGGTAACGACGACGATCTGGCCGATGTCGTGCTCGGGCCCAACGGCGTGTTTTCGAGCTTGCGACGCGGTGCCATGTTTATCGACCACACCACCGTCTCGGCGCGGATCGCGCGCCAGATTGCGGTCGAAGGGCGTGACAAGGAATTGCTGTGCGTCGATGCGCCGGTCACCGGCGGACAATCGGGCGCCGAAGCGGGCACACTGTCGATCATGTGCGGCGGCAGCCAGGCGGCGATCGAGGCGGCACGGCCGATTCTCGCCGCTTATGCCAAGCGCGTGGTGCATGTCGGCAAATCGGGCGCGGGGCAGACGGCCAAGATGGCCAACCAGATGTGCATTGCCGGCGCGATCGCCGGCTTGTCCGAGGCGATCCGCTTTGCCCAGGCGGCGCATCTCGATCTCGACACGCTGTTCGAAGCGATCAGCGGCGGTGCGGCGCAATCGTGGCAGATGGACAACCGCTTTCACACGATGGCCAAAGACGAATTCGATTTCGGCTTTGCCGTCGACTGGATGCGCAAGGACCTGGGGCTCGCGCTCGACGAAGCGCGCGGGCTTGGCGCGAGCGTGCCGGTGACCGCGCTGGTCGACCAGTTCTATGCCGATGTGCAGGCGCTGGGCGGCGGACGGCAGGATACCAGCGCGCTGATCCGCCGCCTGCCCCGGCGGGGCGGACGTTGAAAGCGAAGCCGGCGCGCGTCGGCGCGGTCGTCTGCGCGTTGGCACTGGCTGCGCAGGCTCCGGTCGCTCTGGCCGAGACGCTGCTCGACAATGTCAAGGGTGAGACGATCGGCGCCGACGGCACGGTGCAGACGTTCACCGCGCTGACGTTTGACGACAGCGGCGTGATCACCGCCGTTTACCACGCGGGCGACCGGCTGCCGCGGCCGGGCAAGAAGGGCTATCAGTATCGCATCGACGGCAAAGGCCGCGTCGCGCTGCCCGGCCTGATCGACGCGCACACGCATGTCATCGACAGCGGCTTTGCGCTCTTGACGCTCGATCTGTCCGACACCGCCTCGCTCGACCAGGCGCTGGCGCGGATCGCCGACTATGCCAGGGCGCATCCCGACCGCCCGTGGATCATCGGCGGCGGCTGGAACCAGGAGCGCTGGCACCTCGGGCGCTTTCCGACCGCTGCCGAGCTCGACCGCGCGGTGCCCGATCGCCCGGTCTGGCTCGAGCGCGTCGATGGCCATGCCGGCTGGGCCAACAGCGCCGCCTTGCGCGCGGCGGGCATCACCGCCGCCACGCCGACGCCCGATGGCGGCGCGATCGACCGCCTGCCCGATGGCGCCCCTGCCGGCGTACTGGTCGATCATGCCACTGCGCTGGTGGCCAAAGCGGTGCCGCCGCGTTCGCCGCGCGACCGCGATCTGGCGCTTGCCACCGCGATGGCCGATTTCGCGCATTTCGGCATCACCGCGGTCGCCGACATGGGCACTTCGGTCGACGACTGGCTGGCGTTCCGCCGCGCCGGCGATGCCAACCGGCTCTATGTGCGGATCATGGCTTATGCGCTGGGCACCGACACGATGGCGGCGATCGGCGGATCGGGCCCTTCGCCCTGGCTCTATGCCGACCGGCTGCACATGGGCGGGGTCAAGCTGTTCATGGATGGCGCGCTCGGCTCGCGCGGGGCCTGGCTCAAAGCGGCCTATGCCGACAGCCCGGCCAGTCGCGGCACCCCGCTGCTGACCGAAACCCAGCTGGGCAATCTGATGAGCCGTGCCGCAATGGACGGCTATCAGGTCGCGGTCCACGCAATCGGCGACCAGGCCAATGCCACGCTGCTGACCACGATCGCCGACTTGTCGCATACCTATCATGGCGACCGGCGCTGGCGGATCGAACATGCGCAGATTGTCGATCCGGCCGACTGGCCGCTGATCCCCGCGATCGTCGCGCAAGCCGGTCTGGTCGCCTCGATGCAACCGGTGCACCAGACGTCGGACCGGGTTATGGCCGAAGCGCGACTTGGGCCCGATCGCTTGCGCGGGGCCTATGCCTGGGCCAGCCTGAAACGGCAGGGCGCGGTGCTCGCTTTCGGGTCGGACACGCCGGTTGAACGGCCCGATCCGTGGACCGGGCTCGCCGTGGCGCTCACCCGGCAGGATACCGACGGCGCGCCCACGGGCGGCTGGCAAGCGCAGGAACGCGTGGACCGCGCGACCGCGCTCGCCGGCTACACCAGCGCCGCAGCCTGGGCCGGGTTCGGCGAGACCCGGTTCGGCCGCATCGCCCTGGGCCTGCGCGCCGATTTCATCCTGGTCGATACCGACCCGATGACCGCCAGCCCCGCCGCCATCCGCCACACCAAAGTCTGGCAGACCTGGGTCGGCGGCGGCAAGACTTACGATGCGGAAGCGGAGAAGGTGGAAGCGAAGAAGCCGTGAGGGCGCGGCTCCGGCCGCGCTCCTATCACTCCACCCCCGTTCGTGCTGAGCCTGTCGAAGCACGCGCTCAACAGACGGTGTTGGGGTAGATG
>CAITOD010000206.1 GCA_903893935.1 uncultured Sphingomonadales bacterium | reverse complement strand
GCTTTTCTGACCGGTTCATTCTCGCGCCGTTCATTTTTATTGGCTTAAATATGAACCATCGAACGACCCATCCAGAGCCGCTCGATCCGATGCTCTTCACTTCCAAAAGGATGACGTGTCATGAAAACGCTTTCGAAATCGCTCGTTGCCCGTGCTGCGCTGGGTCTTGCCGCGCTGGCCGGGGTGTTTGGTGCAGTGCCGGCTTCGGCGCGGCCTTACTATGGCTGGGGTCACGACCGGGTCGTGGTCGAACGCGGCTATTATGGTCCGGCCTACTATGGCTATGGTCCGTACTGGCGGCACGAATGGCGCCCGGCGCCGGTCTTTGTGCCCGCTCCCGCCCCGGTTGTGGTGTGGCACGGCCACTACGGCCGCTGGTAAGCGCGGCGTGCCGGCCCTGGACACCTGGTGTTAACCTTGCCCGGGTGACAAGACCGGCATGATCCAACGCTCGATGCCTTTGCTGGTGGCCCTCGTGTTGGGCGGGTGTGGCTCAGATGCATCACCCGCCCATCCGGCGGCGCGCGACCCGGTCACGACCGCAGCACTCAACCAGCCGCTGCTGGTCGATCCCGACCTGTCGCAGCAAAACGCGCGCAATCTGGCGATCGTGCCGCCCGGCCCGGTCACGCCGCCCTATCCGGTAGCGAGCGACGCGCCGTAACGTGTTCTAATTGTCCCGCAGGCCGACGCCGATGCCGGCCCTTGGCTGATCGAGTTCGGCCGAGGCGACCGGATAGGCGCACGAATCCGCCATGTAATAGGCCGCTGGGCGATGGTTGCCCGACAGGCCCACGCCGCCCAGCGGCGCGGCGCCCGAATGCGCATAAGTCGGCCGGTTCCAGTTGATCACGCCCGCGCGCACATGCGCCCAGAACCGGTTGTAATCTTGCGGCGATCCGCCGACCAGTGTCGCGCAGAGCCCGAACCGGGTGGCATTGGCTTCGGCAATCGCGGTGTCGAAATCATCGACCACCACGACTTGCAGCAGCGGGCCGAACAGTTCGACATCGGGCCTTTCGGTCATTCGCGTCACATCGATGATCGCGGGCGACAGAAACGGCAGCGTTTCATCGGTGCGCACCAGGTGCTTGATCGCGCGGCCGCCGTTCGACAGCAGATAGACAAAGCTTTCGGTCAGCCCGTCGGCGGTGTCGTTGTCGAACACCGGGCCCATGAACGGCGCCGGATCGTCGAACGGCGCGCCGACAATCAGTCGCTCGGTCAGCCGCCGCACTTCGTCGATCAGCGCATCGGCAATCGCGTCGCGCACGATCAGCCGCCGCGCGGCGGTGCAGCGCTGCCCGGAACTGGCAAAGGCCGATTGCACCACCAGCACCGCGGCGTCGGCGATCTTGGGCGTGTCCCACACCACGATCGGGTTGTTGCCGCCCAGTTCGAGCGCGACCAGCTTGCCCGGATTGGCGGCCAGGCGCCGGTTGATCGCAATCCCGACATGCGCCGATCCGGTGAACAGCACGCCATCGATCCCGTCGTGGCCGGCGAGCTCCTGGCCCATCTCGGGCCCGCCCGCGACCATCTGCACCACGGTCGCCGACACGCCGGCGCGATGGAAGCAATGCACCAGCAGTTCGGCGGTGGCGGGCGCGCGTTCGGAGGGTTTGAACACCACCGTGTTGCCCGCGATCAGCGCAGGCACGATATGCCCGGAAGGGACCGCCGCCGGGCCGCTGGCGGGTGTGATCACCGCCAGCACGCCATGCGGTTTGTGGCGCAATGCGGCGCTGCCCTGCAAGGCGCTGTCGAGCCGGCGTTGCGATGTGCGATCGGCGTAGGCGCGCACCGCGATTTCGACCTGGGCGACCAGTTCCTCGACTTCGCCGCGCGCGTCCCACAGCGGGCGGCCGGTTTCGCGCGCAATCAGCGTGGCCAGCCGGTCGTGTTCGCGGCGCACTTCGTTGGCAAAGCGGCGCACCATTTCGATCCGGTTGGTGTGCGGCAGCGCCGCCCATCCCGGCCAGGCGCGGCGTGCACGCGCAACCGCGTCTTCGACATCGCCAGGCGCGCCGCTCCAGATCGGAGCGCCGGTCGCCGGTTCGCAGGAAATGACTTCGCTCGCCGTCACGCTGTGCCCCATGCTCCCCGTTATGTATGCCCTGCTGGTGGCGGCGGGCGGCCATGGGCCTCTCCCATACGCCGGATCGCCGCAATCACGTCGTAAAACCGGTTCCAGTCGTCGTGTTCGGCGATCGGTGCCCAGATCGCTTCCACATCGTCTATCAGCAGCGTTTGTGCAACCTTATCTGCCCAATAGACATGGTCGCAAGCCGTGGCTTCGTATGGCGCCAGCGCTTCGGCCAGTGCGCCCGATGCGCCGCGCCCGCCGCGGTGGGCAAAGAAAAACGCATCGGGCCCCAGCCCGAGCTCGACCATCGCCTGCTCGCACGCTGCAATCAGCGCGCTGTCGCGTTCCAGCCCCAGCGGCACCACGCCCAGCCGCCAGCACCAGCGCCGCGCCATTGCCGCGTGATAGAGCGCAGGAAAGCGGTCGAGCGCGGCAATCAGCGGCGGTGCGGCTTCGACGAGCCGCAGCGCCACTGCCAGCTGGC
>CAITOD010000205.1 GCA_903893935.1 uncultured Sphingomonadales bacterium | reverse complement strand
GCTTTCGGCGGCAAACCACTGCGGAAACACGCCGCCGCGCGCCATTGCCCAGGGCATCTCGCCTTGCAGCATGATAAAGCCGTTGAGCGCACCAAATGCGCTGATCGCGGCAAACACCGCGACCACCCCGCCCACCGCGCCGCCAAAATGGCGCGCGAGAAACGCCGCTACCGGGGCGGGCGAGGCGGCTGCCGCAGCGATCGGCATATAGCCTTGAAAGGCGAGCGAAATGCACAAGAAGATGGCGCCCGACAGCAGCGTGCCCGCAAGCGTCGCCATCGGCACCACGCGTTCGGCATTTTCGACTTTGTCGGCGGGCACCGTTGCCGATTCAATCCCCAGAAACGCCCAGAAGCACAAGCCGGCGGCCGCCGCGATGCGGCCGCCGGTGATCGGCACCGGGGTCTGCGCGATGACCGGCGTTCCACCCAGCCACAGCACAAGCGCAAGCCCGATCACCGCCACCAGCGGCAGGAGCTTGACCACGGTCGTCACCAGCGTCAGATCGCCCGCCCCGCGCACGCCGCGAATATTGACCAGCGTCAGCACCCATACGCAGCCGACCGCCAGGACCGCCGGCAACCCCGGCACATGGCCGATCGCGGGGAACGCGCCGGCCATTGCGCTTACCACCGCCACTGCCAGCGCACCATTGCCCGCCCACAGCAGGATCCAGTAACTCCACGCGGTCACAAACCCGGCAAACGGCCCGAACGCCGCCTGGACATAAGCATAAGGCCCGCCCGCCATCGGCCGCATCGCCCCCAGCCGGGCAAACACCATCGCCATCGCCAGCGCCCCGGCGCTGGTCACGACCCAGCCGATCAGCTGGTTGGCGCCAAGCGGCGCGAGCGTGGCGGGCAGCAGATAAACACCCGACCCGATCAGATTGCCGACCACCAACGCCAGCGCCATCCAGGGGCCGAGCCCGCGTCTGCTATTCGTCTGGTTTGTCAAACGTCGTTCCCCATCCCAAAGCGAGCAAGCTTACACTGGATATGCGCGCGACGTCACGGATTAGATCGGGATGCATGGGGCATGGCATAACCATTTGCGATCCAATTCGGGTTGAATTCGATTCAGCGTGTGGTCTTGTTTGACAGTTTGACGAGACAGCGCAGATGGCACTGCGAAACCTCGGAAATCCATATCACGATACGCGGGGGCGGTTCACGTCTGGTCCGAGCAAGGCAAGTGGGCTGTCCGACACAGGCAACAATCGTCTATCCAGCTCACCCAAGGGTCGACCGATGAGCCAGGCAGAAGTCGACGCGCATGCTGCCCACGCCATGGATCAGTATCGTCAGGAACTTGCCCACGGTTTGCCGCCAGCCGACGCAGCAGCATGGGCGGCCAACAGTGAGGTTGAAAGCCAGGGAGACCCAGCCAGGCATCAGATTGGCGGCGGCCCTGGTCGTGGCTTGTTCCAATGGGGCTCGGACCGACCCGCCTATGACCGGAGGATTGATTTCCAAAACCGGATGCATATCCCCATAGACCAGGCATCGGCAAAGCAACAGC
>CAITOD010000204.1 GCA_903893935.1 uncultured Sphingomonadales bacterium | reverse complement strand
GTGCTGGCGATCGGTGTAGAATCCGCCGCGCAATGGGTGTTTGCCGATCTCGATCTGGGCCGGATTGCCACTTTGCGCGCCGATGGCGGGGTGCTCAACGCGCGCGACTGGGCCGAACAGCCCGGTGCCGAACGCCTGCCGCCCGTCACCATTGTCGATCTGACCTGAGGACCAATCCATGAAACTGGCACGGCGTTCTATTCTGGCCGCCACGGGCGGCATGGCGGCGGCGTTGCTGACCGGGCTGGGCACCGGCGCGCGCGCGGCGGTGCGCCCGGTCAAGCCGGTGCTGCTCGGCCATCGCGGCGCCTGCGCGCTGCGGCCCGAACACTCGCTGGGATCGTATGCCAAGGCGATTGCCGATGGTGCCGATTATATCGAACCCGATCTGGTGGTGACCAAAGACGGCGTGCTGGTGGCGCGGCACGAAAACAACATCGCCGAAACCACCGATGTTGCCGATCACGCCGAATTTGCCGCGCGGCGGACCACCAAAGTGGTCGATGGCGTGTCGCAGACGGGGTGGTTTACCGAGGATTTCACGCTCGACGAATTGCGCACTTTGCGCTGCAAGGAGCGCATGACCGGCGACGGACTGCGCGTCGAAAGCCATTCCTACGACGGCGTGTTCCGCATTCTGACGCTCGCCGAAATCGCCGATTTCCTCGCTGCCGAATCCGCCGCGCGCGGCCGCAATGTCGGGCTGATCCCCGAAATCAAGCATTCGACGTATTTCGCCGGGATCGGCCTGCCGATGGAAGAGCGCTTTGTGCGCGAGCTCAACGCCAGCAAAGTGTTCGCCACCGCGCCGATAATCGTGCAGTCGTTCGAGATTGCCAATCTCAAGGCGTTGCACGCCATTCTCGGCGACCGGCCCAATGTGCAGCTGATGCAGCTGATCGATGACGATGGCTTGCGCCCAGCCGATGTGGTCAAGGCGGGCGGCACCACGACTTATGCGCAGATGATGAGCGCCGATGGCCTGACCGCGATCGCGGCTTATGCCGATTGGGTCGCCCCGTGGACACGCCAGCTGATCCCGCTTGGCGCCGACGGCAAACTGGGCGAGGAAAAGCCGGTGATTGCCGATGCGCACCGCGCCGGGCTGCTGGTCGGATGTTACACCTTCCGGCCCGAAAACCAGTTTCTTGCTGCCGATTTCCGCAATGATGCCGGCGCCAATGCGCGCAATGCCGATGGCAGCGTCGCCGAAATCCGCCGCTATATCGCTGCCGGGCTCGACGGGTTCTTCACCGACGATCCGGCGCTGGGCCGCCGCGCGGTCGATCAGCCCGAAGCGGCCTGACCAGGTATCGCACGATGAGCCAGCAAGCCGTTCTGTTCGTCTGTCTCGGCAATATCTGCCGCTCGCCGATGGCCGAAGCCGCCTTGCGCGCCGAAGCGGTGGCGCAAGGCCTGGCGGTGACGATCGATTCGGCGGGCACCAGCGCGGCCCACGCCGGCGAAGGCGCCGATCCGCGCGCGATTGCCGAGGCGCGGCGGCACGGCATTGATCTCACCGGCCATCGCGCGCGCCAGGTCACCCCCGACGATTTTATTCATTTCGGGCATATTTTTGCGCTCGATCAGCAGAACTTGCGCGATCTCGCGCGCATAAGGCCGGCTCATCCGCTCGCGCGCGTGTCATTGCTGCTCGACATGGTGCCCGGGCGCGAAGGG
>CAITOD010000203.1 GCA_903893935.1 uncultured Sphingomonadales bacterium | reverse complement strand
GGCAGCACGCTCGCCAGCGTCCAGCCGCGCTGCACCGCTGCATCGGCGACCAGGCTGTCTGCGCCGTCGGCAAGCGCTGTTACCGCGCGCAATTCGGCATCGGGCGCAAAGTCGCGCGCGCAGGCTTCGATCCTCGCCAGCGTTGCGGCGACAGCGTCCGACAGACCGGCCCGATCGCAGTCGGCGAGCCGCCTGTCGCGGTGCCCGGTGACGCCGATCGACAGCACGGGGCGGGGGTGGGGGACCAGCGGTGCGCCAGCCGTGCTGCCGGATTGTGGCTCGATCATCGCGGTGAACGCTACTGTTGCGCTGCATCGCCGGTCAACCGCCAATGGAACAGGATTGGGGGATGAACGCGGAACGTGCTATGGGCCGGGCGATGGAAACAACCGCCGCCGGACCTGCGCAGACCGTGCTGGGTGAAACATTTGGCTGCAACGCCGCCACCGCGGCGGCAATTGCGGCGCGTGCGCGGCTGCGCGACCATCCGGCGCGCACAGTGATCATTGCCGGTGAACGCGTCGCCGACCAGATCCACGTCATGGTTGATGGCCACGCGCGCATGCTGGCGTTTGCGATCGACGGACGGCTGGTGGCGATCGAGGATTACCGGCGCGGCGATTTGCTGGGCGAAGCCGCGCTGTTCGAGCGCGAAGCGGTGGGGCACGACATTTCTGCGGTGGTTGCGAGCACTTCGGCGGCATTTGGCCAGACCGTGTTTCTCGATCTGATGACCAATTACAGCTGCGTCGCGCTGGCGGTGTCGCGCCGCCTCGTCACCCGCCTGTCGCGCATTACCCGGCGCATGGTGGAAGGCGCCACATTGTCGGCCAACGGGCGCATTCATGCCGAATTGCTGCGCCAGGCGCAGGCGAGCGAAGACCTGACGATCCGCCCGCCGCCAGTGCTCAGCCAGTTTGCGCTGAAAGTGCAAAGCACCCGCGAAACCGTGTCGCGCGCAATCAACGCGCTGGAAAAGCGCGGGATCATCTCGCGCGACGACACTTGCCTGCGCGTGGTCGCCCCGCACCGGATCGAAGAACTGATTTACTGACGCGGCGTCAGCGCGAACAGGCGCACGGGGCCGGTTTCGCCGACGTGTTCGGCGATCAGGTCGTTCGACAGATTGACAAACAGCGCGCAAGTCAGCGCTTCGCTCGCGGTCAGCACGCCGGGCAGGGCTGCGGCAGCGATCGCGGCCAGATCAGCCATCGCGCGGCCGACCAGTGCAGCCGGCTGTTCGAGCCAATGCGCCAGCCCGTAATGCCCGGCCATGCGCAAGGGCATGGCGGGCGGCGGCAGTGCAAGCACGGCGCGGGCATAGCGCCAGGCCGCGTCGGGGTCGGCAAATGCCACCAGCCGGCCATTGCCCATCGGCAACATCAGATCGGGCTGGACAGCAATCGCCGCGCTGGCTTTGCGGAACGGCGCAATCACCGCATCGAGCATCACTGCAAACTGCCCTTCGTCACAATCGTCGAGCCCGTCGAAGCCGATCATCAGCATCGCTGCGAGCCGGCGGTCGGCGCGGCCTTCGGGAACGCCGCGCTCGCTCGATGCGGGCACCGTTGCGACGCGCGGCGCGACCAGGCGGTGCTGGAGCGCCCGATCGTGCCAGCGCTCGCCGATGCTGCGCGTGCCGAGCCCGCCGCCGAAAGGGCCCGGACCGTTGTCGAGCACCAGCAATTGCCAGGCGCTGCTTTCCAGCCGCTGCGCATTGAGCACTGCGCCGCCCATCGCCACATCGGCAGCCAGCCGCGTCGCCAGCGGTTCATAGTTGCCGGTGACCGAAGTGACGCACTGCACCGATTGCGCGGCGGCAAGGCAGGCGGCAAAGCGTCTCGGCCACTGCGGTGCATAAGGTGCGACCGATTGCTCCACAAATTCGTCGATCTGCGTGGGCAGCACCACATGCAATTCGCCCCCGCGCGCGATCACCGCTTCGGCGATCACGATGTCCACACCCGCTGCCAGCGCGCCATAGGCGAACCCGATCCGGCGTTCGGCCAGCCATTGCGCGATTTCCGCCTGCAAATCTCCGGCTCCGGTCGCCGCTACCCCCAGATGGCCCGCGTAGTTGAGCGAGCACGGTGGACGGAATTCGTCGAGCCAGCGCTGGTCGGCACCCGCGGACTCGAGGATCAGCGCGCAACGGCGCAGCGTCGCGGCGCGGTCGGTCCAGCCGTCGGGATCGGCCGCGCAGGCCATGCGCAGCGCTTGCGCGGCACCGGCAGGATCGCCGCACAGGAGCAGCGCCTCGGCGCGGGTTGCGGCGATGAAATATGGCGTTTCGGCAAGATCGGTCGCGCGGTCGATCCAGCCGAGCAAGTCCTGCGCCAGCGCACGCGCGGCCTCGCGATCGCCG
>CAITOD010000202.1 GCA_903893935.1 uncultured Sphingomonadales bacterium | reverse complement strand
CGTCAACGCGACGAAGCCCAAACTTTTCACTCATAATCAATAGGAATTCTATCACCTGGTGCGTGGGTGTGCATAGACTGGCCTGATTTTCAAAAATTATATCATAAAATCATTATCATAATGAATTTATTGGCGGCTGCTGGGTCTAGCTGCCAAAGTGGGAACGCAAAAATTCCGCTCGACGTCGCCCATCTCCGCCGGCATCAAACCTATCGAATCGATATGATTTGATTCGACACGCCTGAGCCAGTCTGGCCGGGCCTTTTGCGAGGAGCACAGCCATGACCAGCATCGTCGCCACGTATCCCAACGCCGCCGATCCCGCGTCGCCGCTCGATATAACCCCGGTTGCCGGCCGCATCGGCGCGGTGATCAACGGGGTGTCGCTGGCAGACGATCTCGATGACGCGACGATCGCCGCTATCGATGCTGCGGTGATCCGCCACAAAGTGGTGTTCTTTCGCGGCCAGACCGGGCTGACCGACGCGCGCCATGAAGCCTTTGCCGCGCGGTTCGGCGAGCCGGTGGCGCATCCGACCGTCCCGGTGGCGGAAGGCAGCCGCTACCTGCTCGAACTCGACAGCAAGGAGGGTTATGCCGCCTCAAGCTGGCACACCGATGTCACGTTCGTCGATGCGTATCCCAAAGGGTCGATCCTGCGTGCCATCACCGTGCCGGAGGCGGGCGGCGACACGTTGTGGGCCAATGGCGAAACCGCCTATGAAGGCCTGCCCGAGCCGCTGCGCCAGCTGGTCAACCACTTGTGGGCGTTGCACAGCAACGATTACGACTATGCGGCGGTGCTTGCCAATACGGCGGGCGCGGCCGAGACCCCGGCGGGCCGCCAGCGGCAGGATTACCATCGTTCGGTTTTCGCATCGACAGTCTATGAGACCGAACACCCGGTGGTGCGCGTGCACCCCGTCTCGGGCCTGCGCAGCCTGGTGCTTGGCCACTTCGTGCGGCGCTTCGTGGGGCTGAACGAAGCGGATTCGGCGCGGCTGTTCCAGGTCCTGCAGGATCACATCACGCGGCCTGAAAACACCGTGCGCTGGCGCTGGGCGCCCGGCGACGTGGCGTTCTGGGACAACCGCAGCACGCAACACCGCGCGATTGCCGACTTCGGCTTGCAACGCCGTACCTTGCGCCGCGCCACGATCAATGGTGATATTCCGGTGGGCATCGACGGCCGCCACAGCCGTACGCTGCGCAAGGAAAAAGCCGGCGCCGAGGCGTGAACTGCGGCGAGCCGGTCGGGAGAGCGCGATGACTTTGGAAATCAGGCCGCACGGCCATGTCGGCGCGGAAATTCTGGGAGTCGATCTCGCCCGGCCGGGCGCTGCCGATCTGGCGCAGATCCGCGCCGCTTTCGCGCAATATGGCGTGGTGTTCTTTCGCGATCAGGCGATCGACGAGCAACAGCACATTGCCTTTGCCCGCACGATTGGCCCGATCGTGATCAACCGCTTTTTCGTCGCGCATCCGCGCTATCCCGAAATCGCGCTGGTGCTGAAGGAGCCCGACCAGCGCGACAACATCGGTGGCGGCTGGCACACCGACCATTCCTATGATGCCGAACCGGCGCTGGGATCGGTGCTGGTCGCGCGCGAATTGCCGGCCAGCGGCGGGGCCACCGCGTTCGGTTCCATGGTCGCAGCTTACGAAGGCCTGCCCGATGATCTGCGCGCGCGCGTCGATGGCGCGCGTGCAGTGCATTCGGCGCGCCACGTGTTCGGCAGCAAGGCCGGCGCCTATGAAGCCGCCCGCGATACCAGCCGCGACGGCCGCATCGGCAATGCCGGCGCCGCCGATGTGCTCGACGATGTGGTACACCCGGTGGTGATCACCCACCCGCTCAGCGGCAAGCGCGCGCTTTACGTGAACCCCGCTTTCACCACCGCGATTGTCGGGCTGGAGGCGGACGAATCGCGTGCGCTGCTCGATGCGCTATATGCCCATGCGCTGAACCCGCGGTTTCAGGAGGTGTTTCACTGGCAACCGGGGTCGGTCGCGCTGTGGGACAACCGTTCCACCTGGCACTATGCCCACAACGATTATCATGGCCATCGCCGCGAAATGCACCGCATCACGATTGAAGGCGAACCCTTGCCCTGATGTGGCGGGGTCGACTTGTGTGGGGCGGGCCGGGATCGGTTCGCCGCACGG
>CAITOD010000201.1 GCA_903893935.1 uncultured Sphingomonadales bacterium | reverse complement strand
CACGCTCACGCGCGTCTGTTCGGGCAGAGACTGCGGCAGCCAGGTGATCAGCCGCTCCATCTCGGGCATCGTTTCGGTTTCCGACAGCCGGTACTGCCTGGTCCAGCGATCGACCTGGCGGCCGAAATAATTGCCCGGCTTGCCATAGTCGCCGAGCCCGATCGTGTCGGGATCGATTGCATGGAGTGCCGCCAGCGTATCGATCATCGCAAAATAGTGCGCGCGGCGGTCTTCGGGTGTGGCACCTGGCATGGCCCCATCCCAGATCGTTCGCCCGTCGACGCAGCCCATCACATAGAACCACGAGCCGATCACGCTTTCATCGGTGCACAGCCCGTATTGCCGCGCCACCGGATAGCCGGCGGGAAACAGCGCGGCCTGCACTTTGTATTCGCGATCGACCGCATGCGCCGAAGGCAGCAATTTGCCGAACGGCTTGCGCCGCAGCACATAAGGGCCCGAAGGCGCATCGATGCGATAGGTCGGGTTGGATTGCCCGCCTTTGAATTTCGACACCGACAAAGGCCCGGCAAAGCCCGCAACATGCGCTTCGCACCACTGCGTCAACCGGGCTTCATCGAGCCGGTCATCGCCTTCGGGCGCCACGGTGCCGGTAAATGCGGTCTGTGCGTCGATCGTGGGCGGGATGGTCATCGCTGGTCCAGCTTACTGGTCGAACACGATGACCGAACGCGCCGAATGGCCCGCTTTCATCTTGTCGAACCCGGCATTGATCGCCTCGAGCGGGATGCGTTCGGCGATGATCGTGTCGAGATCGAGCAGGCCGCGCATGTAGAAATCGACCAGCCGCGGCAGATCGACCGGAAACCGGTTCATCCCCATGATCGCGCCTTGCAGCTTCTTGCCCGACAGCAGGTCCATCGCCGACAGGCTGACGCGTTCGGCCAGCGGCATCATGCCCAGGATTGTCGCGGTGCCGCCGCGGCGCAAGCTGGCGACCGCCAGCCCCGCCGATTGCGGCCGACCGACCGCTTCGATCGCGTGATCGACGCCACCTTTGGTCAGTTCGACAATCTGCTTGGCGGCATCGGGCGCAAGCGCATCGACCACGTCGGTCGCACCCAGTTTGATTGCCAGATCGCGCTTTTCGGCGATCGGGTCGGCGGCAATGATCCGGCCTGCGCCGGCGATTTTCGCGGCGTTGATGGTGGCGAGGCCAACCCCGCCGCAGCCGACCACCGCCACCGTTTCGCCCGGCGTGACTTTGCACGCGTTGAAAATCGTCCCCGCGCCGGTGGTAACCGCGCAGCCAATCACCGCGGCGCGATCGAGCGGCATGTCGCGGTTGATCGCAACGCACGCATGTTCGTGGATCAGCATCATTTCGGCAAAGGCCGAAAGATTGAGCATCTGGTTGACCACAGCGCCATCGCTGCTGCGCGTCAGGCGCGGGGGCTGGCTGGCAACGCGCCGCGTGTCGGCGCCCAGGCACAAGGCCATGCGGCCCGTCACGCAGAATTCGCAATGGCCGCAGAACGCCGACAGGCACGTCACGACATGATCACCCGGCTTGACCGTGCGCACTTCGCTGCCGACTTGTTCGACCACGCCGGCGGCTTCGTGTCCAGCAACGCACGGCGTGGCATGCGGATAGCTGCCTTCGATGAAATGCAGGTCCGAATGGCACAGCCCGCAAGCATGCGTGCGGATCAGCACTTCGTGCGGGCCGGGTTTGGATACGCTGAGATGTTCGATCACCAGCGGCGTACCGGCCTTTTCAAGAACGGCGGCTTTCATAACACGATTTCCTTCCTGCTATCACCAACCGAACACGTTCAGGTATTCAGCGCGCAACACCCAGGTCGCCCGAGCTGAAATCGGTCTTGTCGCCGGGCTTGTCGGTGTGGCGGGCAAATTCGATGCGGGCGATCGCGCGGTTGTGCACTTCGTCGGGGCCATCGGCGAGCCGCAGCGTGCGCTGGTGCGCATAGGCTTCGGCCAGCCCGAAATCTTCGGACACACCGCCGCCGCCGTGCGCCTGGATCGCATCGTCGATCACGCGCAGCGCCATGTTGGGCGCCTGTACCTTGATCATCGCGATTTCGAGCGCGGCCGCCTTGTTGCCGACTTTGTCCATCATGTCGGCGGCTTTCAGGCACAACAGCCGCGTCATGTCGATATCGATGCGCGCGGCGGCAATGCGCTGTTCCCAGATCGAATGTTCGGAAATGCGCTTGCCGAACGCGACCCGGCTCTGCAGCCGCCGCGCCATTTTGGCGATGGCCTCTTCGGCCACGCCGATCGTGCGCATGCAGTGGTGGATGCGCCCGGGCCCGAGCCGGCCTTGCGCGATTTCGAACCCGCGCCCTTCGCCGAGCAGGATATTGTCGACCGGCACGCGCACATTGTTGAGCCTGACCTCCATATGCCCGTGCGGCGCATCGTCATAGCCGAACACCGGCAGATGGCGGATGATCTCGACTCCCGGAGTGTCGGTCGGCACCAGTACCATCGACTGCTGCGCGTGGCGCTTGGCTTCGAAATCGGTCTTGCCCATCACGATCAGGATTTTGCAACGCGGATCGCCGAGCCCCGACGACCACCACTTGCGCCCGTTGATGACGTAATGATCGCCATCGCGCGCAATCGAGGTTTCGACATTGGTGGCATCGGACGAGGCGACTTGCGGCTCGGTCATCAGAAACGCCGAGCGGATGCGGCCGTTCATCAGCGGTTCGAGCCAGGCGTCTTTTTGCGCGCGCGTGCCGTAGCGGTGGAGCACTTCCATGTTGCCGGTATCGGGGGCGGCGCAATTGAACACTTCGCTTGCCCAGCCGATCCGGCCCATTTCTTCGGCGCACAGCGCGTATTCGAGATTGGTGAGCCCCGGACCTTCAAATGCGAACGTCTCGTCGACATGGTGATGGCCCGAATTGCGCGGCGGCATGAACAGGTTCCAGATGCCGGCGGCCTTTGCGCGGGCCTTTTCCTCTTCGATGACCTGGAGCACTTTCCAGCGATCGCCGCTCAACTGTTCGGCCTTGTAATCGGGCATGCGCGGGCGGACGCGCGCCTCGATGAATTCGCGCACGCGGTCGCGCCAGTAAACCTGCCGTTCGGTCGGATCGAAATCCATCTCAGCCTCTCCATCACGCCGCGACGGCGGCGAATCCTGCGGGTGTTTTAATCTATCGGTTAAACCTCTGCGCCAGACCTTGCGCCAGATCAAGCAGCTTTACCGGCGATGCAGATCGCCGCGAAATTTCAGGGCTTTGCCGCTGCGGCCATCTGCTCGAGCGCTTCGAACAGGCCGGGCGTCGCCGGGTCCCAGCTGTGGCGCGGGCCCACCGTGATACCGCCATCGACGATCAGCGACGTGCCGGTCACGAACCCGGCCGCTTCGCTCGCGAGAAACAGCACGGCTTCGGCAATATCGCCGGGCTGCCCGCCGCGCGCAACCGGCTGGGCGTGCTGCGACATCTGCGCGATCGCGGCCTTGGCCATGACTTCGGTATCGCCGGTGATCTCGAGCGCGCGGGTGAAGATATTGGTGTTGATGAAGCCGGGCTGCACCGCAGCGACGCGGATGCCGTATTGCGCGAGATCGGTCGCGGCGACTTTGGTCAGGTGCAGCACGCCGGCTTTGGCCACGGCATAGGCGCTGGGCGAATAGCCGGGGCCGATTGCGGCTATGCTCGAGGTGTTGATGATCGCCGCACCTCCGGTCTGCGTCGAAGCGCGGCCTTTCATGTGCGGGGCAGCATAGCGGATGCCGAACGCCACGGAGCGCAGCAGCAAGTCCATCGTGCGGTCCCACCCGGCGGGTTCGATTTCATCAAT
>CAITOD010000200.1 GCA_903893935.1 uncultured Sphingomonadales bacterium | reverse complement strand
GCCCGACTGGGCGCTGATCGAAGTGGTGTTCCTGTGGGCGTCGCTGGTCGCACTGGTCGCGGGGCTGTGGCCGGTTTCGCACTTCGCCAGCCTGCTGATCGCGCCTTATCTGGCGTGGGTCAGCTTTGCCGCCTGGCTCAACTGGGCGATTGTGCGGCTGAACCGGCCGTTTGCCTGACCCCGTTGCGTTCAGAAGCCGTAATTGACTTGCAGCTTGAACAGCGTGTGCGCAGACAATTGCCCTGATGTGCCTTCGATCGCCGGCGAACTGGCGGCATTGACATATTGCGCGATCGGGAACGCGACATCGCCATAGATCGACAGCTTGCGCGTGATCTGCACGCGCACGCCCGGTGCGATCAGCAGACGCTGATAGCCCGAATTGAGCGGGTCGGCCGCGACCCCGGTGTCGTGCGCGCGCAGCGAGCCGAGCAGTTGCAGCGTCGGCGACACGATCGTCTTGCCGGCGGGCAGATCATAAGTCACGCCCAGCCCGCCATCCAGTTCGTTGCCGGGACGATAGCCGTCGCGCGTGGCAACCGCGAACTTGTACTGCGCCTGGAGAAACCACCGCGCCGCACCGCGAATGTGCCCGACATGATAGCCGCTCACTTCGAGATCGGTGCTGCCGGTACCGGGCAGCGAATCGCGATCATAGGGATAGCCGCCATACTGGTCGACGGGGCTGGTATAGCGCCCGGTCGGCAGCTTGATCCCCACCCCCAGCCCGGTCGACATGTCGGCGGCAAAGCCCGTGTAGGTTAGACGCAGCACGGCATCGCCGAGATCGGTCACCGGCACGCGTTCGACAAGCGGGTTGCCGTTCTGGTCAGCGCCGGTGGTGGTGAAGTCGCGGTGGTAGACCGGCAATTCCGCCATGACCATCCACTTGTGCCTGATCACATAGTTGATGCCCAGCGTGTAGAAATCGGTCTGGATGCGCTTGTCCGAATTGTCGTCGGGGCTGGCGGCATGCCCGGCCTCGCGGTTCTGATCCTGATCCATATAGGAATAGCGGGCAAACACCGACAGCCCGCTGTCGGAATCCTGCGGGGTAATCCCGGTAATACCCGCATCGAAAATCCCGCAGCCGCAGGCGCAAGCCAGCGCGCTGGCGGGGGCGAGGGCCGCCAGCAAGGCGAGGCCGGATAACGAAGTCCGTGTGATCATGGCAGTTGAACCCTCATTTGTGCTTGGTTTGAATGATAATGCGACTGGCGCAGCCCTGCTGCGCGCCCGCGCGCCCGGCGTTTGATCCACCAGATCGCAACACCGGTGGCGGCAAGCGCTGCAAGCACGAAGCCGCTCGCGAACACGAACCAGCGATAGGCCAGACTGTCGGCGAGATCGGCGTAATGCAGCGCGTGGAGCCAGGTGCCGATGGTGTTGCCGGCGTGCTGTCCCGAAGGCAGGTCGAGCGCGATCAGGTGTCCGTCGCGACCGTCGAGCCACAGCGAGCATTCCCACGCGTGGTTCGACACATTGGCATCGGACACCACGGCATAAGTATAAATGCCCCATTGATCGATATAGGCCATGCCAAAGGGGCGCAGCACGCGAAAGTGGTGCTCGCGCGCCGCCGTTGCCATCAGCCGGGCACCGGCCGCTTCGGCTGCGCGCCAGTCGAGCCGGGGCGCCGGATCGGGCTTTCGCGTCGCGGTGAGCGCCATCGTATCGTCAAACGTGCGCGTATCGAACAGCGCTGCGGTGATCGGATCGTAGACTTGTGTCGGCACGGTCAGCATCACGCCCGACCAGGCAAAGCCGAACAGGACCAGCCACAGCCACAGGCTGCCGGCACGATGCACATCGAGATTGAGGCGAAAGACCGAAGTGCCGCGCCGCTTGATCGCAAAAGCTTTGGCAAAGCGCCGTGCGAACCGCGCACGCGAGATGGGCAAAGCCAGCACCACTGCGAGAAAACAGTCGATCGTCCACGCCGTGGCCACGACACCCAGCGCCCATGTGCCCCAGCCGCCAAGCAGGAGGTTCTGGTGTATGCCGTAAACCACGCCCATCCATGCGCGCGGTCCCTCGGCCACGCGGTCGCCCTGCATCCGCCCGAGTTCGCGCCCGGTCCACGGATCGAGCAACAGGAGATGGAAATCGAGCGACCGGGGCTGGCCGGTGGCGGGATTGTCGCGCGGGTACATCCGCATCACCGCCTGATGCGGCTCGACCGAGAAATAGCCGACCCGCGCCCCCGGGGCGAGCGCCTCGGCGCGCACCGCGAGATCGGCCAGCGGCAGCACCGGTGCGCCCGGCGGCGCAGAGGCGTGCAACTGCGGCGCCAGCCAGCGGTTGATCGGTTCCTTGAACGCGAGCAGGCTGCCGGTGACCCCTTCCACGATCAGGAAAGCAGCCAGCGCCAGCCCCGCCCAGCGGTGCCAGATCAGGATTGCGCCGCGCAACCGCATCGCGCTCAGAACTCCAGCCGGATCGAGCCGGTCAGCGTGCGCGGCGCACCGTAAAGCGCGGTGATCCCGGTAACGATCGTGCCGCCGGATGTGGTCACGCCCGAAAATCCGGCCTGCTGCTCATCCTGAAAATACCGCCGGTCCAGGATATTGGTGGCGTTGATCTGCGCGGTCAGCGTGTGCCCGCCGACATGCCATTGATAGGCACCCAGCAGATCGAACGTGTGCCAGCCGGGATACGTGGGCAGCGGCGCGCCGGGCGCCGAGGCTGCAATCAGATAGCCGGGATAGAGATCGACCGATCGCCCCCGGTACGTCGCACCGCCGCCCAGTTTGAGCCCGGCGAGCGGGCCTGCGGTCCATGCATAGGTTGTCCAGAGATGCGCGAGATTTTTGGGCACTTCGCCAAGCGGCGTACCCACCGGGCCAAGCAGCGTGGCAATCTGGTTGCCGTTGACATCGATCGCGGGCGCATTGCGGGTCACGACGGCATCGGTGTAGGCATAATTGGCAATGACTTGCCAACCCGGCAGCACTTGCCCCTGCAGATCGATTTCAAGCCCTTGCGAGCGCTCTTCGCCCGCCACCAGCGAGAAATTGGTGTTCTGCGGATCGGGGTAAGGCACATTGGTCTTGACCAGATGATACCAGCCGATGGTGGCCGACAGACGTTTGTCGGCGCTCTGGAATTTGGCCCCTGCTTCCCATTGCCGCCCCGCTGTCGGCGGCACGACCTGGCCGTTCGGCTGCACGCCATAGCCGTTCGAAGCGCCGAAATTTTCGGCATAGTTGCCATAGAGGTTGAGCCATGGCTGCAAGGCCCACAAGGCGCCGACGCGCGGCGTGACGCGCGTGCCGGTCAGCGTCGGTTGCGGCGTCGGCGGCGCGAGATAGCCCGAAGTCTGCGTTTCGTGGACATATTGCAAGCGCGCACCGGCGAGCAGATGCAGCCCGCCGGGCAAGGCGAGCTGATCCTGGACATAAGCTCCGCCGGTGCCTTCGTGCTGCGAGCCGGCAAGCAGCACGCTGGCGGGACCGACAAATGCCGTGCCGGGATGAACCGGCGCAAAGGCATCGATATAGCTTGCCGTGGTCGGATCGATCTGCCCGATCTGGTTGATGCCGCCGTTGTAGGTAAAGTGGACATGGTCCCCGCCCATCAACAGCGTGTGCGCGACCGGTCCGGTCTGGAAATGGCCGACCAGATCGATGTTGGTTGAAAGCGTGAAGTCGTGATCGACCACATTGTTGATTTCGCGCCCGACCGAGTAGCCGCTGGGGAAACGGGGGTCGGCCTGCAGATAGAACGGAAAGATGCCTGCGCCGTTGACCGCGATGGTCTGGAACAATTGCTGCACGGTCAGTGACCACGCTGACGAAAAACGGTGGTTCCAGCGCGCTGTCGTCAGCCAGGTGACTTCGCGCAAGGGCGAGGTTTCGCCATAATTGGTGGCGATATTGCCGATGACCGGCGTCGGGACCGCGCCAAAGCCGAGTTGATAGCCGTAGTTCTGCCCCTCATCGAGAAAGCGATATTCGGCCTCGACCGTCACTTTGTCGTTCGTGCCCGGCACCCACGCCAGCGATGGCGCCACGAAGCGGGTGTGGTTGTACACGAGATCGACCGGCGAGCCCGAATTCTGCCACGAGCCGATCAGCCGATAGAGCAGCTTGCCATCGCCGGTCAGCGGGCCCGTTGCATCGGCCACCCCGCGATAGAACGCATAAGAGCCGAATTGCGCTTCCACCGCATAGGCGGGTCTGGCCAGCGGCTGTTTGGTCACGACATTGACGATGCCGCCGGGTTCGACTTGCCCGTAAAGCACGGCGGCAGGCCCTTTGAGCACATCGATGCTTTCGACATTGGCAATCTGCGTGGCCTGGGTGCCCGAATCCGAACCGAAACTGTCGAGCCGCACGCCGTTGCGAAAATGGCTGTCGCTGCCGAACCCGCGAATGGTGATCGTCGAGAACGGCTGGCCATCGTCCGCTCCGCCACCCGCGCCGACGGTAACCCCCGAAACGTTGACCAGCGCCTGATCGAGGCTGACCACGGCCTGATCGTCGAGCGTTGCCGCGGTGACCGATTGCACATCGATCGGCGTGTTGAAGATCGGCACATCGGTCTTGGTCGCGGTCTGCCCCGCGCTCGGCAAAATGCCGTTGACCACGATCGGGGTGCGCGCCGGCGATTCGCCCGCACCGGCGTCAGCCGCAAAGGCCGGCTCGATACCGGCCAGCGAACCCACACCCAGACAGGTTGCAATGGTCAACCAGGTCTGCCGACGAAACCGCACCGGCCGCCTGGTGGCCGGCAATGGCGCCGCTAGGCGCTGGAATTTGTGCATGAAAGGGGGTCCCCCCAAGGCCCGGTGGACGGGCCGCAGCGGTCTGCGCGAAGGCAAACAGCCGCATGGCCCGATCCGGCAAGACAGCGCGCGCGACCGGATCGCCCGGCGCAGCGGATCAGCGTGTCAGGCCAGTGCGGGCGGGGCGCGCAGCGGTGGGCGGAGGCGGAAAAGCGGGCGAGGCGCCAGGAAAGTCGGCGCGGCCAGGCCCAGCAGGAGGATGAACGCCAGCGCTGCGGCGAGCAGCACCGGATCGGCGCCGGTCAAGCCGGCATGGCCAAGCGCGGAATAAGGACAGGCCTGCTGGTCGTGATGCGCCTTGCCCGTATCGCCATGACCTTTGACGGCCAGCACCACGGCCTTGCCGGCATCATGCGCCGCAGCGGCATAGCCGTCGCAGATCTGCACGGTAACCGCACGCGCATCGCCGCCGAGCATCGTGCCCGCCGGGATCAGCACTTTCATCACCAGCGCAAGCGCGATCACGGCCAAAGCCATGGCGCGATGCCGGAGGAATAAAGTGCGCAAGTTGCTCATCGAAGCGTTCGCATAGGCCTGCGGTGCGCGTTTGTCATCACTTTCGCGCGCAAATGTGATCCTGCACCACGCAAAGCCTTCTCCCCCCTCGTCACCCCGGGCTTGACCCGGGGTCCCGCTGCCTTGACCGCGAGCGATCGAAGCGAAAGCGGTTTAATTGAAAACAGCGGGACCCCGGGTCAAGCCCGGGTGACGATTAATGACTGAATATCGAACGCGCCTAGATCGGCGCCAGCGTCTTGGCCAGTTTGGCGTCGATGGGCGGGCTGGCGTTGCGGAATTCGGCGGCGTCGATGCGCGCAAAGGCGTTCTGGATATAGCGCACGCCGATCCAGCGCATGGGTTCGATTTCCCAGCGCGCGCCGGGTGCGCGCAGCATCGGCAAGTCGGGCACCATTGCGGGCACGCCGGCGATCAGCCCGGCGAGCGCGCGCCCTGCAAGCGCGGTGGTGGCAACGCCGCGCCCGGTGTAGCCGAACGCATTGGCAAGCCCGCTTGCCGGATCGAAATGGACCGAGGGCATGCCGTCGCGCGGCACCCCGAGATAGCCGCCCCAGGCATGCGTGATCGGCACCTCGTTCAACACCGGAAACCACGCGCGCAAGTTGGCAATAATCGGGTCGTAGAGCGTCGGCTCGGCCAGCGCGGATTCGGGCATTGCCGAGCCGAACAGATAAGGCGCGCCGCGGCTGCCAAACAGGATGCGGCCGTCGCGCGTGCGGGTTAGGTAGTCCTTTGTATAGGCGTCGGAGCTCAGGCTTTCGTAGCCCTGCCAGCCGATTGCCTGCCAGGTTGCGGCATCGAGCGGCGCGGTCGCGACGATCATCGACGACATCGGCAGGATCTGGCGGCGCCAGTCGGGCAGCCCCGCCAGATAGGCCTCGCCCGCCAGCACCACCGCGCGCCGCGCGGTGACCATGCCGCCGGCGGTTTCGAGCATGGCGGGCTGCCCGGGCCGCACGCGCGTGACGGCGCTGTCTTCATAAATGCGCCCGCCGCGCCGTTCGACCGCGCGCGCCAGCCCGCGCACCAGCCGCGCGGGATGGAGCGACGCGCCCGACCGGGTGTGCATCGCGCCCAGCACAGCGGTCACGCGGATCCGCTCGCGCGCTTCGTCGGCGCTGATCAGGTCCGCATCGTCGGCAAGGCCCAGCCGGTCATAGGCGGCGTGCGCGGCCTTGAGCCGCGCCCATTGGCGCTCGGTCCGCGCCACGCCGAGCATACCGCCGGGCACGAAATGCGCATCGATCTGTTCCTCGGCGACAATCCGCCCGACTTCCTCGACCGTCGCGCGCTGGGTGCGAAAGGTCGCGCGCGCGGCATCCGCGCCAAAGTGTTTGACCAGCTCATCGACCAGCACCGGATAGCGCGGCGAACACCAGCCGCCGTTGCGACCCGAAGCGCCGTAGCCGCAGAAGTGCTTTTCAAACACCGCAACCGACAGATCGGGATTGGCGCGCAGTAGGTAATAGGCGGTCCACAACCCGGAAAAGCCGCCGCCCAGAATGGCCACATCGACCGTGGTATCGCCCGTCAGCGCGGGCCGGCGCGCCAGGTCGTCGCCGCAATCGTCGAGCCAGTAGACAGCGCCATAGCGGGTCCCGGTCATCGCCATTATCCCTTCTGCAACACCCGTGCGAGGAACTGCGCGGTGCGCGCCTCGCGCGGGTGGGTCAAGACTTCTGCCGCAGCGCCCTGTTCGGCAATCACGCCCTGATCGACGAATGCCACGCGGTCGGCCACTTCGCGCGCAAAGCCGATTTCGTGCGTGACTATCAGCATCGTCATGCCTTCTTCGGCCAGTTCGCGCATCACGCGCAGCACTTCGCCCACGCGTTCGGGATCGAGCGCCGAGGTCGGCTCGTCAAACAGGATCGCTTCGGGCCGCAGCGCCAGCGCGCGCGCGATGCCCACGCGTTGCTGCTGCCCGCCCGACAGCGCCCCGGGCAGGCTGTGCGCATGATCGGCCATATCGACACGCGCAAGCAGATCGAGCGCACGCGCGCGCGCTTCGGCGGGCGCTTCGCCGTGCACATGGACCGGTGCCTCGATCACGTTTTCGAGCACGGTGCGATGCGGAAACAGATTGAACCGCTGAAACACCATGGCGACGCGGCGGCGCACTGCCTGCAGGCCGGCGGCATCGACGCGCGTGCCGCCGACATGGATTTCGCCCTCGTCGTGGCGTTCGAGCCCGTTGATACAGCGCAGGATGGTCGATTTGCCCGAGCCGGAACCACCGATCAGGCACAGCACTTCGCCGCGCGCAACCGCCAGATCGACGCCTTTGAGCACCGCCCGCTCGCCAAACCGCTTGGTCACACCCGCCAACGTGATCATGCCAGCCGCCCCTTGCGTTCGAGCAGCCGCACCAGCGCGCCGAGCGGCAGGCTGGCAGTGAGGTAAAGCAGCGCGATCAGCGCATAGACCGAACCGTTCTTGAACGTGGAAATCGCCAGCAACTGGCCTTCGCGGGTCAATTCGGCAATCGTGATGGTCGAAGCGATCGAGGTGTCCTTGAGCAGCATGACCATCGTGTTGCCGATCGACGGCAGCGCGTGGCGCAAGCCCAGCGGCAGGATCACCCGGCGCCACAGCGTGAACCGGTTCATCCCCAGCGCATCGCCCGCTTCGATCAGCCCGCGATCGACCGCGCCGATCCCGCCGCGCAAGTTTTCCGCCTGATAGACCGAATAAGCGAGCCCCAGCCCGATCACGCCGGCGAGGAAGGGCGGCAGATCGAGCCCCCAGTCGGGCAGCACGAAATAGATGAAAAACAGCTGCACGATAATCGGAATGCCGCGCACCACGGTAATCACCGTCTGGCTGAGCCAGCGCCACGGCGCAAACCGCGCGCGCCCCAGGACCACCCACACGACCCCGAGCGCAAGGCTGAGCGACAGCGCGCAGACGGTGAGTTCGAGCGTGACCAGCAGGCCCATCAGCAGCACCGGCAGAAACGCCTGCGCGTCGGCGAGAAACGCGTTCATGCGGCAAGCTCCCAATGCGCCAGAATCGGCGCGATCCGCGCGCGCGCCGGGCCATCGAGCTGTTGGTCGATGCGTGCCAAGAGCGGCGCCGCCTTGCGCCCGATCAGGCACAGCGGCTCGCGGCCCGGCGCGCGGAACTCGGGCGGGATGCGCAAGTTCCAGCGCGGGCCCACGCGCAGGATCGTGCGCAGGATCGGTTCATCGCCATAGGCCGCATCGATCCGGCCATGCGCCAGATCGCGCAACATGTCGCCCAGCCCCTGATAGGTAACGACTTGCGCCACATGCGCATCGTGCAACTGGTCGACAAACCGCGTACCCAGCTGGGCGCCAACGCGCAGGCCGCGTACCGCAGCCAGATCGGGATAGTGCCCCGTGCTGTCGCCGCGCACGGCCAGCCCCGCCGAATAGGCGAACACCGGTTTGGAAAAACCGACCAGTTTCTCGCGCTCGGGGGTGCGCAGCACGGCGGCCGCGATCAGATCGATGCGGCCGGTCGTCAGCGACGGCACCAGCGAGACAAACGGCACAATGCGGAATTGCGGCTGCAAACCCAGCTGGCGCGCCAGCATCGCGGCAATATCGACCATCGCCCCGGTCAGCTGGTTGGTCGCAGGATCGACGAAACTGAACGGCACACCGGTCGGCGAAGCGCCCACCACCACCACGCGCGGATCGCGCGCCGTGCGCGTGCAGCCGGCCAGCAGCGCCGCGCCGATCCCGGTCACCGCGCTGCGGCGCGTCAGCCTGTCCGTTCCCCCGTTCACGCCGCCGAGTGTGGATTGGCGCGCAGGGAAGTCAAGCCGAGGCTGCAAACACCGGCCAGCGTTCGGTCATGCCGCCGTTGTCGTAGACCGCCAGATCGCCGAATTGCAGCAGCACGGCTTCACTCTGGTGCGGGCGCAGGAATACGCAGTCATCGGGTTTGAGATGCACGCGCCACGATCCGGTGAGCAATTGCTGGTTGCTCGACAGCCCGATCAGGTCGCTGGTCTGGAGCCCCGGCGGCGACACCGGGTCGGCCAGCCAGTGCCCGCCGAAAATATAAACCGCCTGCTGCGTGTTGGGATCGGCCAGGGCCAGCGGCCGGTCGAGCCAGCTGTTGCCCGGCAGATCGAGCGCATGCCCGGCCTTGATCACCGGGGTGGCGATGAACAGCGCCGGGGTCAGCGCGGCGTTTTCGGCGATGTCGAAATCGTTTGGTTTGACGAACGCCGATCCGACCGAGACTTCGTTGGCGACGGTGCCGCGCGTGTGGCGCATGACCGTGTAACTGCCCGCCGAATTGAGCGTGAGCGCGCGCGGATTGCCCGGCAGCACATGCGCCAGCGTGTCGATCGCGGCGGCATAGCGCGCTTGCGCATCGGCCCAGGCGGCATTGCCATTGCCCAGCTTCGCCACATGCGCGTCATAGCCCATCAGCCCCGCCACATCGAAGCACCCGGCGGCGAGCGCCGCTTTCAGCGCTTCGGCGAGCGCGCCCGGATCGGCAAACCCGCCACGATGCAGCCCGACGTCGATTTCGAAGCTCAGCTTCATCCGCGTCGCTTGCGCGCGTGCGATCGTGGCATAGGCGGCGATGCGTTCGGGCGTATCGACCAGCCATTGCACTTGGCCGAGCGCGGTTGCGCCCTGGCTCCGGTACAGTTCGGCAACGAGTGCGGCGGGCAACGGCTTGCCCAGCAGATAATCGCCATCGGGGCGCAGCGCGAGCATCGTGGCGAGCGTGGCGCCATTGAACACCATGAAGCGCCGCGTACCGAGCCCGTTCGCAACACGATCGAGCAAAGCCGCGCAGGGCAGCGATTTGACCACCACGCGCAGCGGCAGATGCGCCGCGCCGACGGCATGGCGCAGCCGGGCGATATTGCCATCGAGCCGCGCCTTGTCGACCACCAGCGTGGGCTGCGCGATCCCGGCTTGCGCGAGCACTGCCTGCAAACGCCTGAAGTAGCCATCATGATCGCCGCCATGATCGGCCTTGCGCAAGCCGATCAGTCCGCCTGCACCAAGGGCTGCCAGCCCGCCGGCCACCGCGCTGCGGCGCGACAGCCTAACCACGACGCATGACCCGCGTCAGATAGGGATTGAGCAATTTGCCTTGCGGATCGAGCGCCTCGCGCACCGCCAGCGCGTCTTTCCAGCGCGGATAGAGCG
>CAITOD010000199.1 GCA_903893935.1 uncultured Sphingomonadales bacterium | reverse complement strand
CGCACCCGATTTTACTCTGATCCCTGGCGAGGCCGGCGACACGCTGGTGTTCAGCGGGCCGCTGGTGGTATCGACAGTTGGCGCGCTCGATCAGCATGTGCGCGCGATCACCACGCCGATCGCGCGGATCGATCTGGCCGCGGTTACCGCGATCGATACCGTCGGCGCGTGGATCTGCTGCCGCATCCTGCGCGACCAGCACGCGACGATCGTCAACGCCGGCAGCAACGCGCAGCGGCTGATCGATGCGCTGAACCGGATCGATGACGGCCGCACCGAAGAGACCCCGCGCGAAGCGCCGGTGTGGGTGCGTGTGCCGACCGAAGTCGGCACTGCGGTGGTCGATTTCGTCGAAGGCGGCATCGGCATGCTCGGCTTCGTCGGGCAGATGGTTTCGGCTTCGGGCACTTTGCTGCGCCATCCGGGGCGGTTTCGCTGGCGCGCGCTGGTGCACCAGATGGAACTGGTCGGGGTCAACGCGCTCGGCATTATCGGGCTGATGAGCTTTCTGGTCGGGATCGTCATTGCCCAGCAAGGTGCGGTCGAACTGCGCCAGTTCGGCGCCGAAGTCTATGTCGTCAATCTGGTCGGGCGGCTGACTCTGCGCGAACTGGGCATTCTGATGACCGCGATCATGGTGGCGGGCCGGTCGGGCTCGGCGTTTGCCGCCGAACTGGGCACGATGAAGCTGACCGAGGAAGTCGATGCCATGCGCACGATCGGCGTTGCGCCGATGGAAGCGCTGATCATCCCGCGCATTCTCGCGACGGTTTTGATGATGCCGCTGCTGGGCGTCTATTCGGCCGTGATGGGGATCATCGGCGGCGCGTTCCTGGCGCAATTGACGCTGGGCATTCCGTTCATCTCGTTCATCCTGCGCATCCGCAACGTGGTGCCGACTTATGACTTGTGGGTCGGGCTGATCAAAGGTCCGGTGTTCGGGCTGATCGTGGCGCTGGCGGGCTGTTACCAGGGCATGCAAGTCAAATCGAATGCCGAAGAAGTGGGCAAGCGTACGACTTCGGCGGTGGTCATGGCGATTTTCACGGTGATCGTGCTCGACGCTTTCTTTGCGGTGTTCTTTACCGAAGTGAATTGGGGATGAGGCCGATCGAAGCAAGCCTCGCCGACGGGCCTGAAGCGCCGCTGGGCGAGGCGAAGCACTTTCCGATCCGTGTGCGCGGCTTGTGCAATGCGTTTGGCGACTATGTCGTGCACGACAATCTCGATCTCGATGTCCGGCGCGGCGAAATCCTTGGCGTGGTCGGCGGATCGGGCACCGGCAAATCGGTGCTGATGCGCGCCATCATCGGCTTGCAGATCCCGACTGCGGGTTCGATCGAAGTGCTCGGCCAGTCGATTACCGGCGCGCGCGACGATGCCGATATCGCCATCCGCTGCCGCTGGGGCGTGCTGTTTCAGGGCGGCGCGCTGTTTTCGACGCTCAGCGTGGTCGAAAACGTCGAAGTGCCCTTGCGCAAGTTCTACCCCGCGATCGAGCCGGCGCTGCTCGCCGAAATCGCGCATTACAAAGTGCTGATGACCGGGTTGCCTTCGGATGCCGGGGCGAAATTCCCCTCCGAGCTGTCGGGCGGGATGCGCAAGCGCGCCGGCCTTGCGCGCGCGCTCGCGCTCGATCCCGAATTGCTGTTCCTCGACGAGCCGACCGCCGGGCTCGACCCGATCGGTGCGGCCGCGTTCGACCAGCTGATCCGTGGCTTGCAGCAGACATTGGGGCTGACCGTGTTCCTGATCACCCACGATCTCGACACGCTGCACGAAATCTGCGACCGCGTGGCGGTGCTGGCCGACAAGCGGGTGATTGCGGTGGGCACGATCCCTGAATTGCTGGCGCTCGACCATCCGTGGATCCAGCAATATTTCAAGGGTCCGCGTGGCCGCGCTGCGGCTTCGATCCGGCATCTCGACTAGGAAGGCATCGGCACGGGGATGGAAACGCGCTCTAACAATGTCTGGGTCGGGGCAATCACGCTCGCGCTGCTGGTGGGGCTGGCCGCGCTGGTGATCTGGATTGCCCGGTTGAACCATCCCGAGCAGAACCGTTACGACATCTTTTTCAAGCAATCGGTCGATGGCGTGGCGCGCGGATCGTCGGTGTCGTTTTCGGGCGTTCCGGTGGGGCAGGTCGCCGAAATCGCGCTGTGGGAAAAAGACCCGGCTTATGTGCGCGTGCGGATTACGGTGAACAAGCAAGTGCCGATCCTGGTCGGCACCACTGCCAGCCTCCAGGGCAGCTTTACCGGGGTGACCACGATCCAGCTGACCGGGGCGATGAAAGGCGAGGCGCCGATTGTCGATGCGGGGCCGGCGGGCGTGCCGGTGATCCCCACGCGGCAAAGCGGGCTGGGCGAATTGCTGTCGAGCGCGCCGGTGCTGCTCAACCACCTGACCGAACTGACCACCCGGCTGAGCGACGTGCTGTCGGACAAGAACCAGCAATCGCTGACGAATATTCTTTCGAACACCGACCGGCTGACTGCCAGCCTGGCCACGGCCGGGCCCGGCGTAAAGGCCACGCTCGATGACTTGCAGGGCACCATCCGCCAGGCCACCGCGACGCTGGCGAGCTTCGAGAAGCTGTCGGATACCGCCAACGAAGCGCTCAACGGCGACAACAAGGGCCTGATCCGCCAGATGCGCACCACGCTCAAATCGGCCGGCGAAGCGGCCGATGCGCTCAAAGCCACGCTCGACGAAGCGCGGCCCGGCGTGCAACAGCTGAACACGCACACTTTGCCCGCAACCGAAAGCGCGATCCGCGATTTGCAGGCGACCACCAGGTCCTTGCGCGAACTGACCGACCAGATGAAAGATCGCGGCGTCGGCACAGTGATCGGCGGGCCGCAACTGCCCGATTACAAACCATGACCCCCGATTACCAACCATGACCATCACCAACAAAAAGGGTCCTGCCATGCGTCTGGCCGCTTTTGCCCCGTTGCTGCTGCTTGCGGCCCTTGGCGGATGCATCAATCTGGGGCTGGGCACATCCAAGTCCCCGCCCGCGATGATGACGCTCACGCCCGATAGCGCGCCGGTCGATGGCAGCACGATGACCGGCAAGAGCGACAGCGCGCTCAGCGTGGTCGAGCCCGACACCACTGCCAAACTCGCCGTGCTGCGCGTGCCGGTCACGGTCGACGCGACGCATGTGGCCTATCTCAAGGGCGCGCTGTGGGTCGAGCGCCCGACGCGGCTGTTCCAGCACTTGCTCGCTGAAACCTTGCGCGCGCGCGGCAAGCACCTGGTGGTCGAAGGCAATGGCGGCACGCACAGCCCCCTGCTGTCGGGCCGCCTGATCGATTTCGGCTATGATGCGCCCACGCAAGCGGTGGTGGTGCGCTTCGACGCGGTGCGCCAGTCCCCCGACGGGACCATCGAGACCCGGCGCTTTGAAGCGAGCGTCGCGCAAATAGGCCCCACCGCTGCCGCCGTCAGCCCCGCGCTCAACCAGGCCGCCAACCAGGTCGCCAAAGCGGTTGCAGACTGGGTGAACTGAGGCGCGTTCATCGGGTATTATCTGCCTCGAACGTACCTTTTCGTTTTGGCGCTTATGCACTATGTTTGGTCCAACGGTGGAGTTGCCATGAGCAAGGTTGTCGTCACCAAATTTCAGTCTTTGAAAACCGGCAAGGGCAAGCATGCGTCGTCGGTTGGCGAGAAGCGCGTGCGGAACGCGGATACCGGTCAATTTGTCACTGTGCGAACGCTCGATGGTGCCAGCAAGACGTTCGGCAAAGACCTGACGTATGTGTTTAGCCGCAATGTTGCCAAAGCGCGCCGTGACAACAAGAAAGTGTCCGGCGTAACCGATCGTGTCCCCGGCAAAGTCTGACCAGCCTGTCTTCCTGATCGTCGCCGGCCCCAACGGATCAGGCAAGAGCAGTGTCTATTTGAACGCCGATCTGGAATGGGGCGGCCGTTCGGTCTGGATCGTCAATCCCGATCTCCTTGCTGCGCGCATCAGCCGTGTTGAAGACATGCCGTTGCGGGCGGCCAATCTCGAAGCCGTCATTCGTATCGAGGCGTGGCTCGACGCCTCGATTCAGGTCCACAAGACAATCGGCGTGGAGACCGTTCTTTCTACGGGAAAATACCGGCGTCTGGTCGAAAAGGCCAAGGCGCTGGGGTTTGCTGTCTGGCTGATTTATGTCGTGCTGGATAGCCCGGAGCGGTCGATCGAGCGGATCAAGCTGCGTGTGGCCAAAGGTGGCCACCATGTTGATGATGATGATGTTCGGCGACGCTATGGTCGCTCGCTCGAGCAGTTGAAATGGTTTCTCGATCAGGCCGATCAGGCATGGATATATGACAATTCCGGCGCCGCCCCCAAACAGATCGCGGAAAAGGCCGATGATGTCATCTCGGTCGATAAAGCCGCACTGGGCATCGTGCTCGAAACGATCCGCGCCATCGATCGCGAGGCCTGAGAGCAAACGCAAGGCGCCCGAGCGCCAAGAGCCTTTCCTAAGGCAGCCGCCCTTCGCCCCGCAGCAAATGCACATAGCTGTCGAACGCCGCGTATGTCGCGCGCGCCAACGACGCGCCGACGCTTACCCTTCGCACGCCGACCGAGGCCATGTCGCTGACCGACAACCCGGTGCCGGTGAGATTGGCATTGACCGGCTTGTCCACCGCTTCGACGATCCGCGCAACGTCGGCGAGCGCCCTGATCCCCGGCGCATAAAGGCAATCCGCCCCCGCTGAGCTATAGGCGCGCAGCCGCGCGATCACTTCGTCCATATCGAGCCTCTGCATCAGGTAGGCTTCGCATCGACCGACCAGAATGACGTCTTCGCCCGAAGCGTCGATCGCCGTGCGCGCCGCTGCGATCCGCGCCACCGCCTCGTCGAGCGGATAGAACCCCGTGCCCTCGCGGTCTTCGATCGACAGCCCCGCGACGCCCGTCGCGATGCACCGCGCCACATTGGCCCCAACGCCTGCCGCCGTATCGGCAAACCCGGCTTCAAAATCGGCATTCACCGGCAAATCGGTCACGCCGCACAGAAACTGCAAGTGGCCGAGCACTTCGTCGAGCGTCATTTCGCCGTCGTCTTTGCCCAGCGCCCAGGCTGCGCCCGCGCTGGTTGACGCCAAAGCGACAAATCCGGCCTTGGCCAGCCGGATCGCGGTCACGCCGTCCCACGGGTTGGGCAGCACAAAGCACCCCGACTGGTGCAGGGCGCGAAAGGCAGCGCGGCGTGCCGAGGTTGTAGTCATAGCAGCCGTGTAAGGTCCGACGGTTTGCACTGCAAGCGGCGCTCAGCAACCCTTCCCACGTCATGCCGGACTTGATCCGGCATCCACGTGCGGCTGGGCGCTGTTCATGCCGGGTAAGGCGCTCAGCGGCGCGATGGACCCCGGATCAAGTCCCATAGGTGTCCGGGATTTCATAGCGCGAGAGCGAACTGTGGGTTT
>CAITOD010000198.1 GCA_903893935.1 uncultured Sphingomonadales bacterium | reverse complement strand
TCCGAACACACCGACCCGTTTGCCGATGTTGCGCGCGCCACAGCGATGCCCCGCCGCTCAGCGTGGTTTCCTCTTCGACATGGTCGCCGGGCAATTCGCCGACAAACCGCGACGGGATCGAGTTCGTCCACTGGCCATAGATGCGTCGGTTGGCGGCGTGGAGAATGGTGCAGCGCTTGCGCGCGCGGGTGATCGCGACATAGGCCAGCCGCCGCTCTTCCTCCAGACTGGCGAGCCCGCCTTCGTCGAGCGCGCGTTGCGAGGGAAACACGCCTTCTTCCCAGCCCGGCAGGAATACCTGGTCGAATTCGAGACCTTTGGCCGCGTGCATCGTCATCAGCGTGACTTTGGCCTCGTCGGTATTGGCGTCGTTGTCCATCACCAGGCTGACGTGTTCGAGGAAATCGGACAGCGTCTCGTATTCTTCGAGCGCGCGCACCAGTTCGGACAGGTTTTCCAGCCGTCCGGTCGCCTCGGCGCTGCGTTCCGCTTGCAGCGCTGCGGTATAGCCGCTTTCGTCGAGCATCGTGCGCGCAAGTTCGGCCGGGGTCAGCGTATCCGCAAGCTCGCGCCAGCGCGCGAAATCGCGGCCGAGGCTCAGCAGCGTGGTGCGCGCACGCGCAGGCAACTCGTCGGTATCGGCAATTTCGTTGGCCGCGCGCAGCATCGGCATGGCGTGCGCGCGGGCAAACCGGTGCAGCTTTTCCAGCGTCTTGTCGCCCAGCCCGCGTTTGGGCGTGTTCCAGATGCGTTCGAACGCGAGATCGTCGCCGGGCGATGCGATCAGCCGCAGATAGGCGAGCGCATCGCGGATTTCGGCGCGTTCGTAAAAGCGGAAACCGCCGACAATGCGATAGGCCATCCCGATCTGCAGAAACCGGTCTTCGAACTCGCGCGTCTGGAACTGCGCGCGCACCAGAATGGCTATTGCATCGAGCGTGCAACCTTCGCGCTCGAGCCGCTCGATCTCTTCGCCGACCCGGCGCGCTTCTTCGGGGCCGTCCCACACGCCGATCACGCGCAGCCGGTCGCCGCCGTTGCGCTCGGTCCACAGCGTCTTGCCCAGCCGTTCCGAATTTTCCGCAATCAGCCCCGAAGCGGCGCCCAGAATATGCGGGGTGGAGCGGTAGTTCTGTTCCAGCCGGATTACGCGTGCGCCGGGAAAATCCTTTTCAAACCGCAGGATATTGGCGACTTCTGCGCCGCGCCATGAATAGATCGACTGGTCGTCGTCGCCCACCACGCACAAGTTGCGGCGGCTTTGCGCGAGCAGCCGCAGCCACAGATACTGCACCGCATTGGTATCCTGGTATTCGTCGACCATGATATAGCGGAACCGCGCCTGCCACAGTTCGAGCACATCACGGTGCTGGCGGAACACGTTGAGCATGTGCAGCAGCAAATCGCCGAAATCGCAGGCGTTGAGCGTGCGCAGCCGGTCCTGATACGCGGTGTAGAACTTGCGCCCGTGGCCATTGGCCCAGGCTTCGTTGTCAAGCGCATCGAGATCGGCGGGGTTGAGCCCGCGATTTTTCCAGCGATCGATCAGCCCGGCCAATTGCTTGGGCGGCCAGCGCTTGTCGTCGAGCCCATCGGCCTGGATCAGCTGCTTCAGCAGCCGCAACTGGTCGTCGGTGTCGATGATCGTGAAAGTCGGGGTGAGCCCTGCCAGTTCGGCATGCCGGCGCAACATTTTGGCGGCAATCGAATGGAACGTGCCGAGCCACGGCATGCCTTCGACCGCAGGGCCGATCAGCGCGCCGACGCGCTCGCGCATTTCGCGCGCGGCGCGGTTGGTGAAAGTCACGCACAGGATTTCGCTCGGCCACGCCAGCCGCTGGCGCAGCAGCCAGCCGAGCCGCGCAGTGAGTGCGGCGGTCTTGCCCGTGCCGGCGCCTGCCAGCATCAGCACCGGGCCTTCGGTGGTCAGCACCGCTTCGCGCTGCGGCGGGTTGAGCCGGTCGAGCCAGTCGGGTGGGGCGGACTCGCGGGCAGGGGGGGCAGGGGTCTGGTTCACCTGGAACAAGTAGGGAACTTGGCGCGCACAAGCAATGCCTTGCGGTGCGTGGCGGATCGCGTATCGAGGGCGCCCTATGCTCAGGTGATGCTGAACAAAGGGGGGAAGCATGAACCATCGGCGGATCAATCCCGTTCGGCAACACGCGCGCGTGCTGACCGCGAGCCTCGTCGGCACGGCGGTCGAATTCTATGATTTCTATATTTACGCGACGGCGGCCGCACTGGTGATCGGGCCGCTGTTTTTTCCCAAGCAATCGCCCGCCGCTGCGGTGCTGCTGTCGTTCATGACGTTCGGACTGGCATTCGTGGCGCGGCCGGTCGGCGCGATCGCGTTCGGGCATTTCGGCGACCGGGTCGGACGCAAATCGACATTGGTCGCTTCGCTGATGCTGATGGGGGGATCGACGCTGGCGATCGGGTTTTTGCCGACGTATGCGATGGCCGGGCCGATCGCGCCCGCGCTCTTGTGCCTGTTGCGGTTTGGCCAGGGGTTCGGGCTGGGCGGCGAATGGGGCGGGGCGAGCCTGCTCGCGGTCGAAAACGCGCCCAAAGGCTGGGAAGCGCGGTTTGGCGCAGCACCGCAACTGGGCGCGCCGCTCGGCTTTCTGGTCGCCAACGGGCTGTTCCTGATCCTCTCGCTCACATTGGCGCCCGCCGATTTCGCCGCGTGGGGCTGGCGCATTCCGTTTCTGGCGAGCGCGGTGCTGGTGCTGCTGGGGATGTGGGTGCGGCTCAAGATCGGCGAGACGGCGGTGTTCCGCGCTGCGCTCGAAGCCGCACCCCCGCCGCGCGTGCCGGTCGGCGCCTTGCTGCGCGGCTATCCCGGCGCGGTTGTCGCGGGCACCGCGGGTGTTGTCGCGTGTTTTGCCATTTTCTACCTCGGCACCACTTTTGCGCTGTCGTTTGCCACCACGCATCTGGGGTTTGCCATGCAGCGGTTTCTGGCGCTGCAACTCGTTGCCAATTTTGCGCTGGCGGCGGGCATTGTCGTTGCGGGCACCTGGGCCGATCGCACCAGCCCGGCGCGCGTGCTGGCAATCGGTGCGGCGCTGACAATGCTGGTGGGCCTGGGCTTTGGCAGCGGGCTGGCGTCGGGCTCGGTGCCGCTGGTCTTGCTAACGCTGGGCTCGGCGCTGTTCGTGATGGGGCTGGCTTATGGCCCGCTCGGCGCATGGCTGCCCACGCTGTACCCCACTGCGGTGCGTTACACCGGCATCTCGATCGCGTTCAATTGCGGCGGCATCATCGGCGGCGCGCTCGCGCCGTTTGCCGCGAGCTGGCTCGCAGCAAATGGCGGGGTCGCCTATGTGGGTCTGTTTCTGACGCTGGCGGGCGCGTTGACGCTCGCCGGGGTCACGCTGGCGCCGCGTCGGGGCGGAGCAAAGTAATCCGCGCCTTGCCCACCGTGCGTTCGGCATCGATCGTGCAGCCGCGGATTTCGACCGGCTCTTTGGCGGCGGTTTCGAGGCTGATCCAGGTGGCCGGGCCGATCCAGCCGAGCCTCGCCAGCTTGTCGATCGCGACCACGCCCGCGCCGGTCTGATAGGGCGGATCGATCAGCACCAGGTCCAGCGGCGCGCGCGCCACGCCAAGCGCCAGGACCGAGCCCGCGCGCACGGTCGCGCGCGCGCCGGCATCGAGAGTGCGTACATTGGCGCGGATCGCATCGAGCGCTTTGGCATCCTGTTCGACAAACAGCGCCGTTGCCGCGCCGCGCGACAAAGCCTCAAGCCCGAGCGCGCCCGATCCGGCAAACAGGTCGGCGACCGCGAGACCTTCAAAACTGCCCAGCCGGCTGACCAGCATCGAAAACAGCGTTTCGCGCGTGCGGTCGGCGGTCGGGCGCGTGAGGTCGCCCGCCGGCGCAACCAGTTTGCGGCCACGCCACGCCCCGGCGATAATCCTCACAGCTTGAGCGCCTTGCGAAAGGTCTCCACATCATGCTGGCGCACTTCTACCGCGGCCCCGCGCGGAATATCGCCCAGCGGGAACGGGCCATAGGCAGTGCGGATAAGCCGCGAGACTTGCAGACCCAGGTGTTCGAGCACGCGGCGCACTTCGCGGTTCTTGCCTTCGGTCAGCGTCAGTTCGATCCACTGGTTGCGCCCGGTGCGGCGCTCCATGTTGGCGTTGATCGGGCCATAGCGCAGCCCGTCGATCTCGATCCCCTGCATCAGCTCTTCGAGCCGGGGCTGGCTGATGTCGCCGAACGTGCGGGCACGATAAGTGCGCGGAATGCCCGAGGCGGGCAATTCCATCGCGCGCTTCAGTTCGCCGTCGTTGGTCAGCAGCAACAGCCCTTCGGTGTTGAGATCGAGCCGCCCGACCGGCATCACCCGCGGCGTGCCGGCGGGCAAGGCATTGACCAGCGCGTTGTAGATCGTCGGGCGCCCGGCCGGATCGCGCTCGGCGGTGATCAGCCCTTCGGGCTTGTGAAAGCGGAACAGGCGGGCGGGTGCAGCCATTGCCACCGGCTTGCCATCGACGGTCAAGCCGCGCAGGTTCTTGAGCACGGTCGCGGGCGTGGTGACGACTTCGCCGTTCAGGCTGACGCGGCCTTCGGCAATGATCCGTTCGACTTCGCGGCGGCTGGCAATGCCCGCGCGCGCGAGCAGCTTGGCAATGCGTTCGCCTTCGCGCGGGGGGCCATCCGTGGCAACGGTCGCAGGCGCCGCACGGCGCGGGGCATGGATAGCGGCGGGCCGTCGCGGGGGGCTGCTACCGGGTTTGAGCGGACGAGTCATCGCGAGCCTTTATCCTGCTTGCGACTGTCCGTCACCCCCCTGCTGCCTTCATCCGAGCCTCCCCTTTCCCCAGCCCCGTTCGTGCTTTGCAGCTCGGGATGAGCGGGCGTCGCATTGTCATCATCCCAACGCGTTTAGGGCCTCGGCCGAGGCGTCCAGCGCGGCGACGATCGTATCGACAATCTGGTCGATTTCGGCGTGCGTTATGACCAGGGGCGGGCTCATCACGATTGAATCGCGGATGGCGCGCACCATCAGGCCGCGTGCGATGCAGGCGTCGCGGACGATCGGGCCGGCCTGGCCGCCTTTGCCGTGCCGGCGGTTGGTGCCTTTTTCGGCGACGATTTCGACCGCGCCGATCAGGCCGAGCGACCGCGCTTCGCCCACCAGCGGATGGGAGGCAAGCCGCGAGGCGAGCGCGTGGGCCAGATAGGGGCCGGTGTCTTCGCGGGTGCGTTCGACCAGCCGCTCTTCGGCGATGATCCGGATATTGCGTAGTGCCACTGCCGCTGCAACCGGGTGGCCCGAATAAGTGTAGCCGTGGACGAATTCCTCGCCCGAGGCGCGCAGCACATCGACGATCGCGCTCGAAACGGCGGTGGCGGAAATCGGCAGATAGCCCGATGACAAGCCTTTGGCCATCGACACGATATCGGGCGTCACGCCGAAATGCTGGAACCCGAACCATTCGCCCAGCCGGCCAAAGCCGCAGATCACTTCGTCGCTGACCAGCAGGATGCCGTATTTGCGGCAGATCGCTTCGACCGCTTGCCAGTAGCCCGGCGGCGGGATGATCACGCCGCCGGCGCCTTGCACCGGCTCGCCGATAAAGGCCGCCACGTTCTGCGGCCCGACCGCGAGGATGCGGTCCTCGATCGCCTGCGCCGCGCGCGCCGCGAATGCGGCGGGGTCTTCTCCGAAGCCGTCGCCGAAATGGTACGGCTGCATCACGTGTTCGACGCCGGGGATCGGCAACCCGCCCTGGACATGCATGTAATCCATGCCGCCAAGGCTTGCGGCGGCAACGGTCGAGCCGTGATAGGCATTGTGGCGGCTGATAAATACCGTGCGGTCGGGTTCGCCTTTGAGCGTCCAATAGGTGCGCACCAGGCGGAACACGGTGTCGTTGGCCTCTGACCCGCTGTTGTTGAAAAACACGTGCTGCAGATCGCCACCCAGCAGCCCGGCGATCCGCGCCGCAAGCTCGATCGGCGGTACTGTCGCGGTGCGGAAAAAAGTGTTGTAGAATGGCAGCTCGGCCATCTGGCGCGCGGCCACTTCGGCCAGTTCGGGGCGGTCATAGCCGATATTGACGCACCACAGCCCGGCCATGCCGTCGAGAATGGCGTGGCCATCGCCATCGTAAATCGTCGAGCCTTTGGCATGGGTGATGATGCGGCTGCCGCCGAGTTCGACTTGCAGGGCATAGCTCGATTGCGCGGGCAGATGGTGCGCCACGTCGAGCTGGCGCAACGCGGGAATGTCGTAATTGCGGGCAGTGACCATGGCTTTCATCCCCCTTGTGCGTCGCAGCTAAGATCACAGTTAAACACAGCGCTGGCGGGCGTCAATGCGGTGCACGGCCCTGCGTCAAATCGGCTTGCCACCACTTCGCAAGGTGCAAAAAGGGTGGCAACTTTGCCCTTCGAAAGCCCTAGTCCGGTGTGCCGTTGCGCATTCGGCCCGAACGCGTCACAGTGTCGATCCCCCGGGGATGAGCAAACGCATGAAAGCATTGGCAAGCGTGGATCTGGATATCGATGATAACGGCGAAGGCGCGGATATCGGCGATGCTCCGGCGTCGTTGCGCCAGCAGGTTTACGAGGATTTGCGCTATCGGCTGATCACCGGGCGGATCGCGCCGGGGGTGGGCATTTCGACGCGCGGGCTGGCGCAGGAAATCGGGGTCAGCCAGATGCCGGTGCGCGACGCGCTGAGCCGCATCGCCGCAGAGGGCGCGGTCGAAATCCGCTCGAAACGCGCGGTGATGGTGCCGCGCATGACCGCGGCGCGGTTCGACGAAATCATGCAATTGCGCCGCCTGCTCGAACCCATGGCGGCGGTTGCGGCGCTGCCGCACATCACGCACGATCTGTTGCGCCAGATCGAGGCCGCCGATCTCGCCACCGATGCCGCGCTCGAAGGTGGCGATGTGCTGGCCTACATGGAATCGAACCACCGGTTCCATTCGCTGATTTACGGTAGATC
>CAITOD010000197.1 GCA_903893935.1 uncultured Sphingomonadales bacterium | reverse complement strand
TTACCTATCTTGCCAGCCTGCCCAACATGGTGGTGATGGCCGCCGCCGACGAGGCCGAACTCGTCCACATGACGCATACCGCGGCGATGCACGACAGCGGGCCGATCGCGTTCCGCTATCCGCGCGGCAATGGCACCGGGGTGGCACTGCCCAAAGTGCCCGAACGGCTCGAAATCGGCAAAGGCCGGGTCGTGCGCGAAGGCAGCAAGATCGCCATCCTGTCGCTCGGCACCCGGCTGGGCGAAGCGCTCAAGGCCGCCGATGCGCTCGATGCGCGCGGGCTTTCGACCACGGTTGCCGACTTGCGTTTTGTCAAACCGCTCGACGATGCGCTGATCCGCCGCCTGATGGTCACCCACGATGTCGTGGTGACGATCGAAGAAGGCGCGATCGGCGGGCTCGGCGCGCATGTGCTGACAATGGCGAGCGACGAAGGGCTGACCGACGCGGGGCTGAAGATCCGCACGATGCGCCTGCCCGACGTGTTCCAGGATCACGATTCGCCCGACAAGCAATACGACGCCGCGGGGCTGACCGCGCCGCACATCGTCGAATGCGTGCTGAAAGCGCTGCGCCACAACAGCACCGGGGTAAAGGAAGCGCGCGCTTAATTCACGCCGTGCATCAGGCGGCGGATCGGCCAGGCGAGCAGCAGCAACGCCGCGCCGATGCCGACCGCAATCCAGCCGATCGTCGAAAAAACGTGCAGATAGGTTTCCAGGCTTAGCCGGGGATTGGTCACTTCGCCGCCGACCGTATCGACGCTGGCGATTTGCGCGATGGCGCCTGCGACATATTGCGCCACCGCGATCGACAGGAACCACACGCCCATCATCAGCCCGACAATCCGCGCCAGCGACAGCTTGGTGATCATGCTGAGCCCGACCGGCGAAATGCACAGTTCGGCCACGGTGTGGATAAAGTAGAGCCCGACCAGCGCCCACACCGACACTTTGAAGCTGGCATCGACAAAGCCCGCGCTCCACACCAGAAACAGGAAGCCGGCGCCGACACCCGCCAGCGCCAGCCCGAATTTGACCGGGATCGAGGGTTCGAGCCCCCGCCGCCCCAGCGCGATCCACAGGACGGACAGCAGCGGGGCGAGCACGATGATGAAGATCGAATTGAACACCTGCGTCTGCGCGGCGGAAATGCTGTAATTGCCCACCATGCGCAAATCGGTGTTGCGATCGGCAAACAGCGTCAGCGAGCTGCCGGCCTGTTCGAACAGTGTCCAGAACACCACGTTGAACGTGATCAGGATCATCGCGGCGACCATCATCTGGAACTCCTCACGATTGCCGACCGCCCACGAGTAGCCAAGGATCGCCGGCACGCCCAAAATGAACGTGCCGAACAGCAATTTGCCCATCAGCGGCAACGCCAGCACATAGCCCAGAAAGCCGGCCCCTGGCGTTGCCGGAACCGCTGCCATCAGGTTGACGAACAGGACCATCATCAGGGGAACTGCGACCACTGCCGCGACAAAGATCGGCACGGCGCGGTCGCGCGCGAGATCGGGCGGGGGATTGCCGAAATGCCTGAGCCTTCCGCCATCGAACTGGATCAGCGCCCACGAGATCAGCATGCCGATCGCGGCGAGCAGAAAACCCGCCCACCAGCCGACCGTGTCGGCAAGGATCGGGCAGAGCATTTGCGACAGCCACGCGCCGATATTGATGCCCATGTAGAAAATGGTGAACCCCGCATCCTTGCGCGCATCGCCGGGGCGATAGAGTTCGCCCACCATTGTCGAGATGTTCGGCTTGAAAAACCCGTTGCCCACGGTGATCAGCGCGATCGCGAGCAGCAGCAGCGTGGTCACCATCGGCGACCGGTCGCCGCCCGACTGGAACCGGTCTGCAGCAATATGCCGTGCGACATGGCCATCGGCGGCCAGCAGCGAAATCGTGCCGTCGGCTTCGCCATGGATCTGCAAGGGCTGGCGGTCGATCACCACAAAGCGCTGCTCTTTGCCCGAATCGGTCGGGCGATCGAGCACATTGCGCTGGATCACCGCATGCCGCGCGCCATCGATCGCCACCCACGGCTGCGCCGCATCGCCACCGAAACACAACAGAAAATAGCCCAGCGCCATCACCAGCGCGCCGAATTTGACCGATCGCTTGGCCCCGAGATAGCGATCGGCAAGCAGCCCGCCGACCAGCGGGGTGAGGTAGACCATCGCGGCAAATCCGCCGTAAATGCCATTGGTGGTGCGATCGCTGAACAGGAAATGCTTGGTGAGATAGAGCGTGAGCAGCGCGCGCATGCCGTAATAGCCGAATCGCTCCCACATTTCGGTGGTGAACAGCCGCGCGAGTTGGCGGGGATGGCCAAACCAGTCGGGTTCGGGTGCAGTTTTGATGCTCTCGCTGCCCGTCGTGCCCGGATTGGTCAAATTGCCGCGCCCCTCTTATGCACCCGCGTGATCGCGTGGTGCCCTGCCGTGTCGCCCGACCCTAGCGAGCATGTTATTCTGCGCAAAGGGTAAAGTAAGCTGCGCCAGCCAAAGCACGCACGCTTTTGTGTCGTTGTACGTGCCTCGACATCGAATTGTCACAAGACCGGTCAAAGCGCTTGAAATCGGTATAATATCGGGCAAATTCATGCCTTCGATAAGATTGTCCCGGGCGCAGCATTCTGGCATGAAAATGTCCGTCTTGGCGGTAGGGGCACAGCGCCGAAACTTGAATAAGCCAGGATAATTTGGGGGATGCGGGCGCTACGGGTTCCATCACCGGCACCGGCGGTCTCGTCCTTGCTGGGGGAACTTTTGCGTTTACCGAGACGGGCACCGTTTCTCAATCCTTTGCAGGTAACACCACCATCAACTCGG
>CAITOD010000196.1 GCA_903893935.1 uncultured Sphingomonadales bacterium | reverse complement strand
TGCCGGCCGAACCGGGCGATCGCGCGCCGCGCTATCTGCTCGCGTTCGATCTGGGGGCTGGTCGCACCCTGCAGGCCAAAGTCGCGGTCGCCTCGACCGATGAGGCGGGCGCCCGGCGCAATCTGACCGAGCTGCCGGGCTGGAACTTCGACGCGGTGGCGCGTGCCGCGGCCGCGCAATGGAATGGCTTGCTCGGTCGCGCCTCGATCGACGCCGACCAAACCACCCGGCGCGTGTTCACCACCGCGCTCTACCACGCGTTTGTTCACCCGAGCACGTTGTCCGACATCGATGGCCGCTATCGCGGTGCCGATGGGCGGATTGCGCGCGCGCGCGGGCATGTCCACTATTCGACGCTGTCGCTATGGGATTCGTTTCGCGCCGCGCAGCCGCTTTACACGCTGCTGATCCCCGAACGCGTCGACGACATGGTGCGCACGATGCTCGATCACGCGCACGCGCATGGCTATTTGCCGATCTGGGCGCTGTGGGGGCGCGAAACCGATACGATGATCGGCGATCCGGCGCTGTCGGTGCTGGCCGATGCCTGGGCCAAGGGCTTTCGCGGGTTCGATGGCCACGCGGCGCTCGCGGCAATGATCCATACCTCGAGCGCCGACCATGCCCATTCGCAATGGAGCCTGTTCGACCGCTACGGCTATTACCCGTTCGACCAGGTATCGAACGAGGCGGTGTCGCGCTCGCTCGAAGCGGGGGTGGGCGATGCGGCCACCGCGCGGATGGCGGCGCTGCTGGGCGACCAGGCCGATGCCGCGCGGTTTGCGGCGCGCGCGGGCGCTTACCGGCGGCTGATCGACCCCGATACGCATCTCGCGCGCGGCAAGGACAGCCAGGGGCATTGGCGCACGCCGTTCGACCCGCTGACCGCGACTTCGCCGCTCAACAACCCCGGCGATTACACCGAAGCCAATGCCTGGCAATATAGCTGGACCCCGGCGCTCCACGACCCCGAAGGGCTGATTGCGGCGATGGGCGGACGCACTGCGTTCACGCACATGCTCGACCGCTTTTTCAGCCTCAACGCGGTCAATCCCGACAAATACCTCGGCCAGGAAGCCCTGATCGGCCAGTACACCCACGGCAACGAGCCCGACCAGCACGTGCCCTGGCTCTATCTGCGCTCGGACACGCCGTGGAAAGCCGCGCAGACCGTGCGCACAATTGCGCAAACGTTCTATCACGACACCCCCGACGGGATCATGGGCAACGAAGACGCCGGGCAGTTGAGCGCGTGGTACGTGTTCGCCACGCTGGGGTTCTATCCCGCGCAGCCGGCGAGCGGCGCCTATGTCGCCAGCGTGCCGCTGGTGCCTCGCGCCATGATCCGCGTGCCCGGCCATGCTCCGCTGCACATCGTGCGCGAGGGCACCGGCGACTGGCTGACCGGCCTCAACTGGAACGGCGGCAAGCTCGATCCGCTCGATCTGCCGCACCGCGATCTGGCGCGCGGCGGCACATTGCGCTTTGCGGTCAGCCCGGCGCCGACAGCGCCGCAATAACCAGCGCTTCCTCGCCGAACGGTCCGCGCGCGGCGATCGTGCCGTCGCGGTCCATCGCAATCGAAGCCCCGATGCAGGCATGGCCGGCCCAGGCCCCGCTGGTGACCGGGCCCACATTGCTGACCCCGACCAAGGCCACGCCATGCGATAGCGCAATCGTCGCGTAGCTGGCGATCCATTCGCCGCCATAGGGCGTGGCCGCGTTGTCGAAACCCGGCGGGACAGCCCAGGCCGCAGGCGACAGGATCACGTGCGCGCCCATTGCCGCTTGCGCCAGACCCAGCACCGGCGTCCAGTAATCGGCGCAGATGCCGAGGCCCACGCGGCCGATCGCGGTTTCGGCGACGCCCAGCGTGCTACCCGTGGCATAGACCGCGCGCGCAAAATCCAGCTCGGCGATCTTGCGATGCATGGCGGCAATGCGCCCGTCGGCGTCGATCAGCAACGCGCTGTTGTAGATACGTTCGCCCGCGCGTTCGGTCAGCCCCGCTGCGACGACAATCGCCTTGTCGCGCGCGATCGCACACAGCCGCGCGCTCCGCGCACCCGGCAGCGGCTCGGCCAGATCGGCCGCAGTGGCAGAAGTCCAGCCGAGATCGAGCGTTTCGGGCAGCACGATCGCTTGCGCCCCGCGCGCGGCCGCTTCGCCAATCATTGCCTCGGCGCGCACGAGATTGCGCGCGGGTGCACCGGGTTCGACCAGCATCTGGCCCATCGCCACGCGCAGCATCACGGCGTGCCCGCCAGCCGCACCGCATAAGGCGCAAGCACGGCATCGAGCGCGCCTTCGCCCAGCAGCACGCGCAAGCCGGCGTTTCCGGCTTCGGGATCGAGCGCGGGCGTGGCCGGTTTGTCGGACAAGTTGACCAGCAACAGGCTGCGCCGCGCGCCCGCGCTGCGCAGCACGCACAGCACCGGCGAGGCGGTGGCGCACGGGAACGACTGGTCGCCCATGGCGAGTTCGGGCCGGGTGCGGCGCAGCGCAATCAGGCGGCGATACCAGTTGAGCAGCGAACCCGGCGCATGGTCCTGTTCCTCGACTGAAACACCGTCGTTCGAGCGGTTGACCCGCGCGCTCCACACCCGGTCGAGCGCGCGGTACCAGATCGCCGATCCGGGTGCTGCAAGATCGGCGCGCCACCGAAACGCCTCCCGCCTGGGAATATCGGGCGCGTCGGATTTTTCGGCCGGTCCCTTGCGACCCAGCATTCCCAGTTCCTGCCCGTAATAGACCGAGGGTTCGCCGCGCAGCGCAAACAGGATCGCCGCACCCGCGCGCGCCTTTTGCGGGTCGCCACCGACGATCGACATGAAGCGGTCGGTGTCGTGGTTTTCGAGGAACACGACCTGGTCTTTGCCCGCCGGCGTCGCGGCCGCAGTCGCGGCAGCTTCCCTGAGGATCGCGGCCTTGTCGAGCGCATCGAGCGCGTCGTGGAGCGGAAAGGCAAACACCATGTCGGCCTGGCCGCGCGCAAGAAATTCGCTGCCGTGACCCCAGTCCCACTGTTCGCCGACAAAGCGCACTTCGGGCCGGCGCGCCTTGACCGCCGCGATCAGCGGGCGCCAGAACCCGTCGAACAGATTGGTGACGACATGCTGGTTGTCGAGGTCGTCCATCATGTGATCGATGCGAAAGCCATCGACCCCGTCGCGCCCGCTGCCATCGGCATGCGGATCGGCCCAGTGCAGCAGATAGGCGCGGAAATACCGGCGCACCGCCGGGTTATCCAGATTGACGAAAGCGATCGCATGGCGGCTGCCGTCGGCCGCCCCGGCATACAGCCCGAACGGCGTCGCGCGCGGCTCGGCGTTGTCCCACACCAGCCAGTCGCGCCGCGCCGCCGCCGGATGATGCCAGGTGCGCGTGAGCCATGGGTGGCCGCCTGCCACATACTGGAATTCCAGATCCATATAGACGCGCAAGCCATGCGCATGCGCCGCGCGCACAAAGCGCCGCCACGCCGCTTCGCCGCCATAGGCGCAGTCGACGCCGGTGAAGCTGGTCGCGAAATAGTTGTGATAGAACGGCGAAGGCTGCACCGGGGTCAGCAGCACGGTGGTCACCCCCAGCCGCCTGATATAGTCCAACCCGCGCGTCAGCCCGTCGAGATCGCCGATCCGGTCGCCATTGGCATCGCGAAAGCTGCGCACGAACACGTGATAGAAGATTTCGCTGTGCTGCGCGGGTGCGGCGGCCGCGGTTTCACCCCAGCCCGCGCCGATCAGCGCGAGCGCCGCCAGAATCCGCGCACAATGCCTGCCAAATGATGCCATCGCGCCTGCTCCCGCCTTGCCGCGCACCAGTTTGCGCGTGCATGCGGTGCGCGTCCAGCAGCCCTGCCGCAGTATACGTATACCGCGTCAGGCCCGCACCGCGCCGACATGCGCGCGGCCTTGCGCGGCGGCGAGCGCTTCCTGCCGGTGGCGTTCGCGATAGGCGGCGCGCTGCGCTTCGGTGCGTTCGCCGTGGCAGGCGGGGCAGCTGACCCCGGGCTCGTAAAGCGGGGAGCCGCTGTCGGCCGGGCTGACCGGGCGGCGGCAGGCGTGGCACAGCAGATGCGTGCCTTGCACGAGACCATGCCCGACGCTGACGCGCTGGTCGAACACGAAGCATTCGCCCTGCCACAGGCTCGCTTCGGGCGGCACGTGTTCGAGGTATTTGAGAATGCCGCCTTTGAGGTGGTAGACTTCGTCCACCCCTTCGGCCTTGAGGAACGCGGTCGATTTTTCGCAACGGATGCCGCCGGTGCAGAACATCGCCACTTTGGCTTTGCCCGCCAGCAATTGGGCGCGGTGCGTGCGGAACCATTCGGGAAACTGGCTGAACGACCGGGTTTGCGGATCGACCGCGCCGGCAAAGGTGCCGACCGCGACTTCATAATCGTTGCGCGTGTCGATCACCAGAGTCGCGGGGTCGGCGATCAGCGCGTTCCAGTCGTGCGGATCGACATACGTCCCGACAATCGCGGTCGGATCGATATCGGGCTCGCCCATCGTGACGATTTCGCGCTTGATGCGCACTTTCAGGCGGTGGAACGGCATGCTCGCGGCGGCCGAAAATTTCACATCGAGCGCCGCACACCCCGGCAGTGCGCGAATATGCGCCAGCACGGCGGCAATGCCCGCATCGCTCCCGGCAATCGTGCCGTTAATCCCCTCGCGCGCAAGCAGCAGAGTGCCGCGCACGCGTTGCTGGCGGCACACGCGCTCGAGCGGCGCGCGCAAGGCTTCGCAATCCGCAAACCGGGTAAAATGATAAAGCGCCGCCACGCACAGCGGCGGGCTGGTCGATAAGGGGGCGGACGATTGCATCGCGGGCGCCATAAACCGGCTGACGCGATTGGTGAAGGCCTGGTCCCGATCAGGCCCGATGGGTCGCAAACCAGATCACGTGTTTGGCGCCTTTGCCATTGGCGCGGGCGCGAACGAAGACTTCGTCGACGTTGAACCCGGCTTCGCCCAGCCGGCGGACAAAGCGTTCGTCTTTGGCGGCCGACCAGATCGCCAGCACGCCGCCCGGGCGCAGCGCTTCGCCGGCGACCGACAGTCCGCGCCTGGAATAGAGCCGGTTGTTGTCGGGGCGCACCAGGCCGTCGGGGCCGTTGTCGACATCGAGCAGGATCGCGTCGAACGTGCCTGGCGAGGTGTCGATCACTTTGACCACATCGCCCACGATCAGCCGCACGCGCGGATCGTCGAGGCACCCGGCGGCGACCGCCGCCATCGGCCCGCGCGCCCATTCGATGATATCGGGCAGCACTTCGGCGACGGTGACCGTGGCCTCGGCCGGAAGGGCTGCGAGCGCGGCGCGCAAAGTAAAGCCCATGCCATAGCCGCCGACCAGCACGTGCGGACGCGGGGTTGCCGCGATGCGCGCGCAGGCCATTGTCGCGAGCGCCTCTTCTGACCCGCGCATGCGCGTGCTCATCAGCTCGTTGCGATCGAGCACGATCATGAAATCCGTGCCGTGGCGATAGAGCCGCAGTTCCTCGCCTTCGGGCACACGCGCGGTGGCGATCAGTTCGCGGGGTATCATGTCAAATCTCCTGCGCGGCAGCCCAGCCGCTCGCCCATGCCCATTGAAAATTGTACCCGCCGAGCCAGCCGGTCACATCGACCGCTTCGCCAATCGCATAAAGGCCCGGCATTTTGCGCGCGGCCATTGTCTTCGACGACAAGTCCTGGGTCGCAATGCCGCCGGCGGTCACTTCGGCTTTGGCATAGCCTTCGCTGCCATTGGGCGTGAACCGCCAGCACGCGAGCCGCGCTTCGGCCGCCGCAAGCGCACGATCGGTTGCAGCCCCGAGTTCGCCATCGACGCCCAGCCGGTCGCACAACACATCGGCCAGCCGTTCGGGCAGCGCCTCGCGCAACAGCCGGCGTACCGATGCGCGCGGCTGCGCGGCTTTGGCGGCAAGCAGCCAGCCGGCGGCGCGATCGGGCAGAAAGGCCACATCGATCGGCTGGCCATGCTGCCAATAGCTCGAAACTTGCAGGATCGCCGGACCCGACAGCCCGCGATGCGTGAACAGCGCCGCCTCGCGGAACGCCGCCTTGCCGCACCGCGCGACGACTTCGGCCGATACGCCCGACAGTTCGCGAAACAGCAGGTCTTCGCCCGCCAGTGTCAGCGGTACCAGCGCCGGGCGCGGCTGCACCACTTTGAGGCCGAACCGGCGCGCGAGATCATAGGCAAACCCGCTCGCGCCCATTTTGGGGATCGACGGCCCGCCGGTGGCGATTACCAGCGCGGGTGCGGCATAAGTGCGCGCGTCGCTGACAACGCGAAACAGCCCGTCGGCGTGATCCACCCCGGCAATAGTGGCGTGGCACGTCACTTCGACACCGCCGCGCGCGCATTCATCGAGCAGCATCGCCACGATCTGCCGCGCCGAACCGTCGCAGAACAATTGCCCGAGCGTCTTTTCGTGCCAGGCGATGCCATGGCGTTCGACCAGCGCCAGAAAATCGGCTGGGGCAAAACGGCTGAGCGCCGATTTGGCGAAATGCGGGTTTTGCGACAGGAACCGGTCGGGCGCTGTGCCCAGATTGGTGAAATTGCAGCGCCCGCCGCCCGAAATCAGAATCTTGCGCCCCGGTTCGGGTGCATGGTCGAGCACCAGGACACGCCGCCCGCGCTGCCCGGCCATGGCCGCGCAGAACAGGCCTGCAGCGCCGCCGCCCAGCACGATCGCATCGTGCGTCATGCCTCGGCAGTCGGGACGGGGTGGGGCCAGCGCATCGGCGCGGCCATAGCCGCGCGCGCGGCATCGGGCTATCGCAATAAGGAAATTGTCGGGTCGGGCAAAAAGCTTCACTTGCCGCACCGTGGCCGCGCCGACAGTTTGATGCGCCTTCCTGTTCGTCACCCCGACTTGATCCGGGGTCCCGCTTTCTTCTGGCGCCGGCGGATCGAGGCTTGCGCCTTGCCCGGGACGGAGATGGACCCCGGATCTCGTCCGGGGTGACGATGGAGGCGGGGGTCAGCGTCTAAGGCGCGCGATGGAGGGGAAACCAATGGCCAGGGGCTGCGCGCGATGCGGTTGACCGATATCGAGACCTTTGTCGTCGGCAATCCGCCGCCGCATTTCGGCGGGCGCTATTTCGTGTTCGTGCGGCTGACCACCGCGTGCGGGATCAGCGGGATCGGCGAGGCCTATTGCGTGCCGTTTTCGCCGCATCTGGTCGCGAAAATGTGCGAAGATGTGTTTGCCCGGTATGCGCAAGGCACCGATCCGCACGATATCGAGGCGCTGTGGCGGCGGGTCTATTCGGCGGGCTTTACCCAGCATCCCGATCTCACCGTGATGGGCGTGCTGTCGGCGCTCGAAATGGCCTGCTGGGACATTATCGGCAAATCCGCCGGGCAGCCGGTCTACAAATTGCTCGGCGGGCAAGTCCACGAGCGGCTTCGCGCTTATACCTATATCTACCCGCGCCCCGGCGATGCGACCGATGTCTACCACGACCCCGATCTCGCCGCCGAACGCGCCATGCTCTACCTCGATATGGGCTTTACCGCGCTCAAGTTCGATCCGGCGGGGCCCTATTCGGCATTCGACGGCCGGCAGCTCTCGCTCGAAGCGCTCGATTTGTGCGAACGTTTTGCCCGGACTTTGCGCGACGCGGTGGGCAGCCGCGCCGATCTGTTGTTCGGCACGCACGGGCAGATGACCGCGGCGGGCGCGATCCGGCTGGCGCGGCGGCTCGAGCCCTACGATCCCTTGTGGCTTGAAGAACCGCTGCCCCCCGATGCGCCCGAGGAAACCGCACGCGTGGCGCGCGCGACATCGATCCCGATTGCCACCGGCGAGCGGCTGGCCACCAAATACGATTTTGCCCGCCTGCTCGATTGCGGCGCGGCGGCGATTTTCCAGCTCAATCTCGGGCGCGTCGGCGGGCTGCTCGAAGCCAAGAAAATCGCCGGCATGGCCGAAGTGCGCCATGTCCAGATCGCGCCGCATCTCTATTGCGGGCCGGTGGTCGGCGCCGCCAACATTCAGATATCGGCGTGCTCGCCCAACTTCCTCATCCTGGAGAGCATAGAGCGCTGG
>CAITOD010000195.1 GCA_903893935.1 uncultured Sphingomonadales bacterium | reverse complement strand
TTGGCCGGGCGGCCGATCTTGTCGGGATCGAACGTTTCGAGCAATTCGGCCACAAGGCTCGACACGCTGGTGCCGATCGGGCCGGTGCCGCGCGCCGGATCGGTCAGATAATCGCCCAGCAGGCCCGCCGCGTCGAGCCGGTACAGCCGGCGCGCGACCACTTGCGGGGTGAGGAAATTGGCGCGCAGGAACGCAGCCATTGCATCGGCGATACGATCCTTGTTGACCGGGATGATCGCGGTGTGCGGGATCGGCAGCCCGAGCGGATGGCGGAACAGCGCGGTGACGGCAAACCAGTCGGCGAGCCCGCCGACCATCGCCGCCTCGGCGAAGGCCGCGACATAGCCCCAGCCGGGCTGGTACGCGGCGAAATGATGCGCCAGCACGAACAGCACCGCCATGAACAGCAGCAGTCCGGTCGCGACCAGTCGCATGCGCCGTCCCGGATCGGCCAAAAACAGCGTGGCCGGAAACAGCGCTGCCGGATGGCGCCGCGCGCGCGTCACTCCGCCGGGTGCAGGCTGGGCTGCGCGGCCTTGCCACCGTGCGACAGGAGACGGCGCGCGAGCCAGGGCCCCAGCCGCTTTTCCATGCCGTCGGCGAGGCTGAACCCGGCGGGCACGATCAGCAGCGTCAGCAGCGTCGACACCGTCAGCCCGCCGATCACCACGATCCCCATCGGCGCGCGCCAGCCACCATCGCCGCCCAGCGCGAGCGCGGTCGGCACCATGCCGGCGACCATTGCCACCGTGGTCATCACGATCGGCTGCGCGCGTTTGTGCCCGGCTTCGATGATCGCGGCGTGTTTGGGCTGGCCCGCGGTCATTTCATCGATCGCAAAGTCGATCAGCAGAATCGAATTCTTGGCGACAATCCCGAACAGCATCAGGATGCCGATGAACACCGACAGCGAAATCGTGTTGCCCGTGATCAGCAGCAGCAGCAGCCCGCCCAGCGGCGCGAGGAACAGCGAGCCCATGTTGACCAGCGGCGAAATGAAGCGGTGATAGAGCAGCACCAGCACCGAAAACACCAGCAGCACCCCGGTGCCCAGCGCAGCGCCGAAATTGCTGACCAGTTCGGCCTGGAAGCGCTCTTCGCCCGCCGCGTTGTTCGACACGCCATCGGGCAGATGCTGCATGATCGGCAGGCGGCTGATCGCGGCGGTGGCGACACCTTTGGGCAGATTGGGCGGCAAGTCGGCGCCGACGAACACGCGGCGGCTCTGGTTATAGCGCTGGATCGTGGTCGGGCCCGAGCCGAAGCCGATCGTGGCGACGCGCGACAGCGGCACCGAATCGCCGGTGACGGTTGGCACCGGCAGATTTTCCAGCGTGGTCATGTCGCGCCGCGCATCCGCCGGCAGCTTGACGCGGATCGGCACCTGGCGGTCGGACAGCGAGAACTTGGCGCTGTTCTGGTTGATTTCGCCCTGCGTCGCAATGCGGATCACCTGGCTGAGCGTTTGCGTGGTCACGCCCAGCGACGCCGCCAGATCGAAGCGCGGGGTGATCAGGATTTCGGGTCGGCGCAAATCGGCGCTGATCCGCGGGGCGACCACTTCCTTCAGCCCGTTCATCTGTTCGACCAGCGTTTGCGCGGTGCGTTGCAGCAGCTCGGGATCGGACCCGGCGAGCATCACGCTGATCGCGCGGCCCGACCCGCTGCCTGGCCCCGGCCCGTTCTGGTTGGCAAAACTCACGCGCGCGTCGGGCACTTTTTGCAGCAGCGGAGTGTTGTCGCGCTCGAAACGCACCGAACTGCGATGGCGATCGTGGCGCAGTTGGAGGTAGATATGCGCACTGCCCTCGCTGATCGATTCGAGCGCGACGCGGACTTCCTGCTGGTGTTCGATCAGCGCCAGCACGGCATCGGCCTTGGCCTCGGTTTGCCGGATCGTGGTGCCCGGCACCATTTCGATCACCACTTCGCTCGAATCGACGTCGGTATCGGGGAAAAACTGCGTCGGCATCGCCGACATCAGCACGAATGTCAGCAACAGCGCCGCAAGACCGATGCCCATCATCCATACCCGGTGATCGAACATGCGTGCGCGCAGGCGCTGGCCGATCCAGTCGAGCCAGAGCGCAAACGCGCCGCCGCCAAGCCGCGCCACAGCGCTTCCCGCCACGATCACCAGCAGGCCGGCAAAAGTTCCGCCGGCGAGCGCGGCGATTGGCGGCACCACCCCCGGCACCGACAGCAGCGACAGCGGCTGGTAAATCGCGCCAAACGCAGCGAAAAAGCCGGTAAGCCCGGCCAGCACGATGGCGAGCGGCACCAGCGGATACCACCAGGCGGCGGGCCGCGCGACCAGCGCGGCGCGGCGCGCAGCGGCTTTGCTGGTATCGATCGACCAGTGCAGCACCGCCATATAGCGATCCATCCACACCCCGCCGCCGTGTTCACGCTCGCCGCGCGCGGTCAGGAAATAGGCCGCAACCATCGGCGTGATCATGCGTGCAACCAGCAGCGAGAACAGCACCGCAACCACCACGGTAAGACCGAAGTTCTTGAAGAACTGCCCCGATACCCCGGGCATCAGCGCCACCGGCAGGAACACCGCGACGATCGAAAACGTCGTTGCGACAACCGCCAGCCCGATTTCATCGGCCGCATCGATCGCCGCCTGATACGGCGTCTTGCCCATGTTGATATGCCGGACGATGTTTTCGATCTCGACGATCGCGTCATCCACCAGCACCCCCGCCACCAGCCCGAGTGCCAGCAGCGACATCGTGTTGAGCGTAAAGCCCATCAGGCTCATCACCCAGAAAGTGGGGATCGATGACAGCGGAATGGCGAGCGCCGAGACGATCGTGGCGCGCCAGTCGCGCAGGAACAGAAACACCACCACCACCGCGAGCAGCGCGCCTTCGACCATCGCCGCCATCGACGTGTGGTATTGCTGGCGCGTGTTGTCGACCGAATTGAACAAGTTGGTGAAGTGAACGCGGTTGCCCTGGTCTTTTTCAAGCTTGCCAAGCTCCGCCACCGCGGCGTCGTAAACCGAGACATCGGATTCGCCGCGCGCACGGGCGATGCTGAACGTAACCACCGGCTTGCCGTGGAATTTCGAAAGCGAGGTTACTTCGCTGAAGCCGTCGCGCACGTCGGCGACATCGGCCAGCCGCACCGCATGCCCCATCGCCAGCCCGACTTCGACTTGCGAGAGATCGAAGGCCGTGCGCGCATTGCCGAGCACGCGCACCGACTGGCGCGATCCGGCCACTTCGGCTTTGCCGCCGGCGGCGTTGATATTGACCTGGCGCAGCGCGGCGTTGATCTGCGTCGCGGTGATCCCTTGCGCGATCATCCGCGCCGGATCGAGCGTGACGGTAATTTCGCGATCGACCCCGCCCTGTCGCTTGACTTCGGCCATGCCGGGGATCGCCAGCAGCCGCTTTGTCACCGTGTCATCGATAAACCACGACAGCTGCTCGATCGTCATGTCGTCGGCGGCGACCGCGAAATAGGCGATCGGCTGCGACGAAGTTTCGGCCTTGAACACTTGCGGTTCGAGAATGCCTTCGGGCAATTCGCCGCGCACGCGGTCGATCGCGTTTTTGACCTCGTTGACCGCGGCGTTGATGTCCTGCCCGATCTTGAACTGCACTTGCGTGGTGCTTTGCCCTTCCTCGGCGGTCGAGGTGATCGTGTCGACCCCGGCGATCGAGCGCAGACTGGCTTCGGTTTTCTGGGTGATCTGGTTTTCGATTTCGGTCGGGGCCGCGCCCGGCTGCGAAATCGACACGATCACCAGCGGAAATTCGATATCGGGCTGGTCCTGCACTTTCATCGCCAGAAACGCGAACACGCCGACCACGGTCAGCCCGAGGAACAGCACGATCGGCACCACCGGGTTGCGGATCGACCAGGCCGAGAGATTGCGGAAATTCATGCGCTTGCCTGCGTCACTGCGCCGGCGCGCTGCCGGTGTCGCGCACCGGCTTGATCTTGTCGCCGGGGTTGAGGAACCCGCCCGCGCGCAGCACGATCCGTTCGCGGCCGGTCAGCCCCTTGAGCACCGCAATCCCGGCGGGCGTGACATCGCCGGTCGCAATCGCGCGGCGTTCGACTTTATCGCCGGCGCCCGCCACATAGACAAAGGCGCCATTGGCGTCGGACAGGATCGCCGATTCGGGCAGCACCGGCGCAGTGGTAATGCCCGAGCGCAGCGTGGCCGTGGCAAACCCGCCAGGGCGCAGCGCCTTGTCGAACGGCAGCGCGATCCGCGCCACGCCCTGCCGCGAGGACGGATCGATGACCGGCGCCAATTGCCAGACATGGCCCGTAAAATGCCGTGTGGTGCCCACCGGAACGACATCCGCCGGGTCGCCCACCGCCATGCGCGCCAGATTGCTTTCCGACAGCCGCGCCTGCATTTCGAGCTCGCCATCGCGCGCGATGCGAAACAGCGTGCCGCTGCCGGGACTCACAATCTGGCCGGGTTCGACCTGGCGTGTCAGCACCAGCCCGGCCGCCGGCGCCACGACATCGAGCCGCGCGGCACTCGCGCGCAATTGGGCCAGCGCTGCGCGCGCGACGCGCACTTGCGCCACTGCGGCATCGCGCGACGCGGTCAGCTGTTCGATATCGGCGTTGGAAATGAACCCGCTCGCCACCAGTTTGAGCGAACGGTCGAGCTTGCTTTGCGCCAGCCGCGCATTGGCTTCCTGCACTTCGACCGTGGCGGCCTGGCTGGCGATTTCCTGCGTCTGCACGGAGCGGTCGACCACCGCCAGCACCTGGCCCTGGTTAACCCAGCTGCCGGCATCGACGCGCACATCGACCACGCGGCCGCCTTCGCCGGCGATCCCCACCGGCAAATCGCGCTTGGCCGCGATCACCCCGCTGGTGGTGACCGTGCCCTGGACCGTGACTTGCCCCGGAACGATCACGGTCACCGTTTGCGCGTTGCTGTCGCCGTTTGGTGCCGCCGGCGGGGCCAGCCACCGGTTGATCCCGATCCAGCCGAGCGCCAGCAGCAGCACCGCGCCGAGCCCGACCACGAGCAGCGTGCGCGACGGGCCGGAGGCCGGCGCTTCGGTCTCTGTCACATACGGTGCCTGGCTCGGCGTGGCCGCGGCCGGCGCGGATTCTTCGCCGGACTGTGCGCGCTCTGATCTGGTCGTCATCGAATCCAACAGCAAAATCCCAATTCTGCCGCCCGCTCAAGCGGCCCGGCACGCTACGGTGTGGCGCGCGGGCTGCGGGAACGCAAGCCGTAGCCGGCGGTAACAGCTCTGGATCGTTGATAGAGAGCGAACCGACAAGTTGCAATTCGCGCTCTACGAATGACTTCGCGCCAGACTGGCGGCAATTGGTGCATGCGCGGCACCGCCGATGGCAAAAAGGGCCGCCGGTCGCAGACGACCGACGGCACCTGATGCTTTGGCTCTGGCAGGCATTGGCCGGGTCGCGGCGACCCGGGCCAGGGCTGCCCGGTATTTATCCCGGCTCAGTATTTCTGCTGGCGCTCGTAGAGTTCGCGGTAGTGCTGGATGCGCGTCACACGCAGCCCCTGCATGCCCGAACGATCCACCGCGCGTTGCCACGAGGCGAATTCTTCGAGCGTCAGGTTATACCGCTCGCACACTTCGTCGATCGACAGCAGTCCGCCGTTCACGGCAGCGACCACTTCGGCCTTGCGGCGCACGACCCAGCGCGTGGTGCTCGGCGGCGGCAGGCTGTCGACCGTCAGCGGCTCGCCCAAGGGCCCGATCACCTGGGCTGGCCTGATTTTCTGGTTTTCAATCATCGCAGGTCTCATTGGCTTGGTGCGTCGTGCACTCGATCAGCGGGGTTTCGCGGCTGATCAGCGTTGTGCCTGCATGCCCTTTGCCATTGGCTGAAGAGGTTCGGTTAACGAACGGTTGAGATCCTGCATGGTGATCAAGCATGTGTGCGGCGAGCGCGTGAAAGCTGCCGGCCGAGGCCAGCGCCGCGCTCATCGCATGATTGGCCGGGCCCGACTGGTGGCGGCGCAAGTCTTGCGCGGCGGTCAGCCGCGCGCAGAGTTCGCCCCAGCCCAGCGGCCGGAGCTCTGGCCCGCTTTCGTCGGCGACGATCAAGCGTGAATCGGAAAAGCCCATGTCCATGCCGTGCTGTTACCCCGAACCTCGCTAAGGGAGCGTAAATGCGGCTTTTACCCGGGGTTAGGGTTGATTAAGCCAATCCCTCGAAGCGCGCCGTAGCCGTCGCGCCGGCCACAACGATCTGCATGGCGTTCGCGCCGCGTTGGGTTTATGGGGTGGCGATGCGCGCGACTTCTGCCCCGTTTTCCGCCGATCTGGCCGCCGATCCGGCACGCCTGTTCGACTTGCCGCGGCCGGCCGGTCAGTGCCGCATTGTCGTGGCCATGTCGGGCGGGGTCGACAGTTCGGTGGTTGCAGCACTCGCTGCGCAAAGCGGCGCCGAAGTGATCGGCGTGACCCTGCAACTCTATGATCATGGTGCGGCGACCGGGCGCAAAGGCGCATGCTGCGCGGGCGATGATATTCGCGATGCCCGCGCGGTGGCCGACCGGCTGGGCTTCGCGCATTATGTGTTCGACCACGAATCCGATTTTCGCAGCGCGGTGGTCGATCGCTTTGCCGACGACTACCTCGCCGGGCGCACGCCGATCCCGTGCATCCGCTGCAACATGGGGCCCAAATTCACCGACCTGCTGCGCATGGCGCGCGATCTGGGGGCCGATTGCCTGGCAACAGGGCATTATGTCCGGCGTGTCGTCGATGGCGATCGGATTACGCTCGAGCGCGCGCTCGATCCGGCGCGCGACCAGTCGTATTTCCTGTACGGGACAACCGACGCGCAACTCGCCTATCTGCGGTTTCCGCTCGGCGGATTGCCCAAGCCCGCGGTGCGCGCGCTGGCCGGCGCGCTGAACCTTGCGGTAGCCAACAAGCCCGACAGCCAGGACATCTGCTTCGTGCCCGATGGCAACTATGCCCGCGTGGTCGGCGCGATCCGCCCCGAAGGCCTGGTGCCGGGCGCGATTGTCCACGCCGCCACCGGTGAAGTGCTCGGGCGCCACAAGGGGATCATCCACTACACCGTCGGCCAGCGGCGCGGGCTCGAAGTGGGTGGGCAGGCCGAGCCGCTCTACGTCGTGGCGCTCGACCCGGTGGAGCGCCGCGTACTCGTCGGGCCGCGCGCAATGCTTGCGGTGATACGCGCGCAGCTTGGCGAAACCAACCGTATCGGGCCCATGCCCGAAGGGGCGCTGTTGCACGCCAAAGTGCGCTCGCTGGCGCGGCCGGTGCCGGTCGTGCTCGAAGGTCCGCTGGGCGAGGGGGCGGCCACCGCGATCCGCTTTGTCGAGCCCGAACTGGGCGTCGCGCCGGGCCAGGCGGCGGTGCTGTACGATGGCGAGCGGGTGGTTGGCGGCGGCTGGATCGAAAGCACGCAAGCCGCGCTTTGACAGAGAGCAGGCTGCCCCTTTCGCGCTGCTGACATCCATGTCATTATCGCGCGATCCTTTTGCGCCCACTCCCTTTCGCCAACTCCCTTTCGAAAGACTTGCCGTGGCCTCTCTCGCGCACGCTGACCGAAACCTTGCCAAGCCAAGCCATATCCAGACCGAACGCGGCAACCCGCACTGGGTGCGCTATCCGGGCGACGCTGCGCTCGACGCCATCCCCGGCGAAGATGGCTGGCCGATCGTCGGCACCACGCTGATGCAACTGGCCGATCCCGACCGCTTTGCGCGCCGCATGGTCGAACGCTACGGCACGGTTTATCGCAGCCGCAGCTTTGGCGAGCGCGGGGTCGATCTGGTCGGGCCCGATGCCAACGAACTGGTGCTGTTCGACCGCGACCGGCTGTTTTCGAGCGAACAGGGCTGGGGTCCGCTGCTCAACCTGCTGTTTCCGCGCGGGCTGATGCTGATGGATCACGAAGCCCACCGCATCGACCGGCGCGCGCTGTCGGTGGCGTTCAAGCCCGAACCGATGAAAGCCTATTGCGACTTGCTCAACCGCGACATCGCCAGCGGTGTCGAGGCCTGGGGTGCCGGGAATCGCAGCAGCGGCGCCGAGCAGTTCAATTTGCGCATGTATGATGCGATCAAGGCGCTGACTTTGCAGACCGCCGCCACCAGCTTCCTCGGGCTGCCGCTCGGGCCCGAGGCCGACCGGCTCAACCACGCGTTCACCGCGATGGTCCAGGCCGCGGTGGCGCCGATCCGCAAGCCGGTGCCGTTCACTGCAATGGGGCGCGGCGTGGCCGGGCGGCAGATGATGGTCGCGTGGTTTACCCGCCTGCTCGAAGAACGCCGCCGCAGCCCCGGGCAGGACATGTTCAGCCAGTTCGCGCTCGCCACGCGCGACGACGGCACGCTGCTCGCCGCCGACGTGGTGGTCGATCACATGATCTTTCTGCTGATGGCGGCGCACGACACGATCACCAGCTCGTTCACCACGCTGATCTGGCACCTCGCACAGAATCAGGACTGGCAGGATCGGCTGCGCGGCGAAGCGCTGGCGGTGGCGGGCGCGCCCGGTCGCGCGATCGCGCATGCCGACCTTGCGCGCATGGAACTGACCGAGCTCGCTTTCAAGGAAGCCTTGCGGATCATGCCGCCGGTGCCCGCGCTGCCGCGCCGTGCCTTGCGCGATTTCACGTTCCAGGGGCATCGCATCCCCGCCGGGACCACGGTGGGGATCAATCCGGCCATGGTCCACACCGACCCGGCGCTCTGGCCCGATCCGCACCGGTTCGATCCCATGCGCTTTACCCCCGACCAGGTCGCGCGGCGGCACAAGTACGCATGGGTCCCCTTCGGCGGCGGCGCACACATGTGCCTCGGGCTCCATTTCGCAACGATGCAGACGCGCATCCTCGCGCATCACGTGCTCACCCGCTACCGCATCAGTGCTGCCCCCGGCTATGCCCCGCGCTGGCAAGCCTGGCCGATCCCGCGCCCGCGCGACGGCTTGCGGCTGGAATTGCGGCGAATCTGTTGACGAAGCGCCGGCATGCCGATAAGAGCCGCGCCTTTCCAGCGGGCTTGCCCGTCTGTCCTGTCGTGCCTGAAGGCGCGGGTTTCACCACCCGCGCGGCCGGGTTCACGCCGGGGCTTGAACCGGATCAACACAGGCATTAACCCCGGGATTGCTCGGCCCCACGTTTCCATCGGGGTTGTCGGCCGGGCCGCCACAGGACGAGAAGCGAACACAGACATGGCCAATACGCCGCAAGCCCGCAAACGCATCCGCCGCAACGAAAACCGTGCGGCCATCAACGGTGCGCGCCTCTCGCGCATCCGCACGTTCGTCAAGAAAGTCGAAAGCGCAATCGAAGGCGGCGACAAAACCGCCGCTGCCGAAGCGCTGAAGGCCGCTCAGCCCGAACTGGCGCGCGGCGTGGCGCGCGGCGTGATGCACAAGAACACCGTGGCACGCAAAGTGTCGCGTCTGTCGAAGCGAGTCGCCGCACTCTGATTCGCGAGCGCCACCCGGCGGGCAGTGACATATACGGATTCGCACGCAGAGATTCGGCTCCGGACCCATCGAACGAAGGCCGTCGTGTTACACGACGGCCTTTTTTCTTGTCGGTTTGATGACAGGTCGATGACACCGACCCCTTTGCTAAATGGCGGATTCACCGCGATTCGCTGAGATCAAAACACCTTGTCCTTGATTTACAATTAGTTAAAAAATTTCCACGCTAGCTCCGGTGTCAAGGCGAATTATTTCAGATTCTTTAAACAGTTCCGCTTGCGAATCTCCGCCACTCGCCAATAGACACGGTCTTGCACCTCGGCGCGCAGCCATCTGGCAGGGATGGTCGGCACCGGCGGGGATCATGGAATTTTGGCTATCGATCGGCCGGTCAGACCCACGTCTGGCCGGATGGGGAAACAATTGCGCTTGCGGCAGGGGCTTGTCGTCAGGGCTTTCGACATGCGGGACAATACGTAGTGAAGATCGATGATTACATGAATGGCGGGTCAACCGGGCGGGGCCAGCCACACAGTGCACACACCACTTCGCCAAACCGCGGCCCCCACGCCAAGGGAATCGATGACACCGGCCACGACACGCGCGGCGATGCCCGCAAGCATCGCGACAGCGCGATCGACGACAGCGAAGCCGTCAGCCTCGCCGCCGACTGGGCCGACATCAGCCAGGGCCTGAAAAAGGACCTCGGCCCGCAGCTCCACAGCCAGTGGATCAAGCCGATCCAGGTCGGCACGTTCTGCAAGGAAACCGGCACGCTCGACTTGTTCCTGCCGACCGAGTTTTCCGCCAACTGGGTGTCCGACCGGTTCGCCGACCGCCTGTCGCTGGCATGGAAAATCGCGCGCTCCGAAGTGCGCCAGGTGCGCATCAGCGTCCACCCGCGCCGCCGCGCGATGCCCGATCTGCGCCTGCCCGGCGAGGCCCCGGCCAACGCCCCGCGCATGGCCGCCAGCCCCAGCGCCGCCGATGCACTGGCCGGCGCCAGCAGCGGGCTCGACCCCTCGCTCACCTTCGCCGAATTCGTCTCGGGCACCGGCAACGTGCTCGCGGTCAACGCCGCCCAGCGCATGGCCGCGATCGAAACCCCCAGTTCTCACCGCTCTACCTCAAAGCCTCGACCGGCCAGGGCAAGACCCACCTGCTCCACGCCATCGGCCACGCCTATGCCGCCGCCCGGCCCGGCGCGCGCATCTTCTACTGCTCGGCCGAACGCTTCATGATCGAATTCGTGCAAGCCATGCGCAGCCACGAAATGATCGAATTCAAAGCCCGCCTGCGCGGCTTCGACCTGCTGCTCGTCGACGACATCCAGTTCATCATCGGCAAATCGAGCACCCAGGAAGAATTCCTCCACACCATCGACGCGCTGATGGGCGCCGGCAAACGCCTCGTGGTCGCCGCCGATCGCGCGCCCCAGGCGCTCGACGGGGTCGAACAACGCCTCCTCTCGCGCCTCTCGATGGGCCTCGTCGCCGATATCCAGCCCGCCGACATCGACCTGCGCCGCAAGATCCTCGAACACCGCCTCGGCCGCTTCGCCTCGACGCAAGTGCCCGCCGACGTGATCGAATTCCTCGCCCGCACGATCAACCGCAATGTCCGCGAACTCGTCGGCGGCCTCAACAAACTCATCGCCTATGCCCAGCTCACCGGCCAGCCCGTGTCGCTGCAACTCGCCGAAGAACAACTCACCGACATCCTCTCGGCCAACCGCCGCCGCATCACCATCGACGAAATCCAGCGCGCCGTGTGCCAGTTCTATCGCGTCGATCGCACCGAAATGGCCTCAAAACGCCGCGCCCGCGCGGTCGTGCGCCCGCGCCAGGTGGCAATGTACCTCGCCAAAGTCCTCACCCCGCGCTCCTACCCGGAAATCGGCCGCAAATTCGGCGGCCGCGATCACTCGACCGTGATCCACGCGGTGCGGCTGATCGAAGAACTCCGCACGCGCGATGCGGAGATGGATGGGGACGTGCGGACTTTGTTGCGGCAGTTGGAGGACTGATGGGGGGACTGAAGGCCTCCGGCGGGTGCTTAAGCGCCTCCGGCGGGCAAGGGCCATTGCCCTTGCATCCCGGTCGTTTTTCTGGCGCGCAAATGGTGATGTTGCGACATGAGATTGTCTCCCGGTGCGCGCTCTCCATACAGCGCGGCACTCGCGCGTGGCTTCGAACACCACCGCCAATGGCCCGAGTACGACAGAAGCCCCTTTCGACTTTGCTGCTGGCCGCTTTGACGGCCATAACTTTGCCCTCCGCACCGTCGATCGCACAGCCCCTGTTCACCATCCCGCAGCGGTTTCAGGGGTCCTGGCGCCCATACAGCGAGGCATGTTCCGGCGATTCGGCAGAGCGCTACGATCTGCGCGCGCACACGATCGACGAGCAGGAAATCGATACCTTCATCAGGCGTCTGCACACCACCGGCAACCGCCTCGATGTGGTCGTGGAGGAAGGCTATTCCCCCGACCTGAAACGCCGGACAATCCATTTCGTCCTGGCCTTGGATGGCAAGTCAATGCTGGTCGACGGCGCAGCCTACAAACGCTGTCCCCAGCCCAATTCGCCACCTTCGCGCCGGTAGACACACCCGGCACCGGACCCGGGCGCCAATCCCCGCGCGAGCGCACAACCCGACAACAAACGGGATGCAAGGGCAATAGCCCTTGCCCGGCGGAGGCAAAACCCCTTCGCAAACCCCCTGATCCCCCCTATCTCCGCGCAATGACCCCCGACCGCCTGGACCGCTTCGCCCGCCACATCGTCTTGCCCGAACTCGGCGGCGCCGGGCAGGCAAAGCTTGCCACAGCCCATGTCGCCATCGTCGGTATGGGCGGCATTGGCAGTCCCGCGTTGCAATATCTGGCCGGCGCGGGGATCGGGCGGCTGACGCTGATCGACGATGACGAGGTCGAAGTGTCGAACCTGCAGCGCCAGACGCTGTTTGCGCCGGAGGATGTGGGACAGGCCAAAGTCACGCTCGCAGAAAAATGGGTGGCGCGGTTTGATCCGGCGCTGACGGTTGTGGCGCACAATACCCGCATCGACGCGGGCAATGCCGCAGCGCTGCTCGCCGGCGCCGATGTGGTGCTTGATGGCAGCGACAATTTTGCCACGCGGCTGGCGGTGGCGGATGCCTGTGTGGCGGCAGGCGTGCCGCTGACTTCGGCTGCACTGGGCCGATTTCAGGGGCAAGTGGCTAATTTTGCGGGGCATTTGCCCGATCGGGCGTGTTATCGCTGTTTTGTCGGCGATGCGTTTGATGCCGAGGATTGCGACAGTTGCGCCGATCTGGGGGTGCTGGGGGCGATGGTCGGCATGATTGGCGCGTTTGCGGCGATGCATGCACTGCGTGTGGTGCTGGCGGGGGTGGCGACACTGGGCGACCCGCAGTGGGGGCAGTTGCATGTGTTTGACGGGCTGGCGCCCGGCTTGCGGACCATGCGGATTGCCAAGGACCCCGGGTGCCGGGCCTGTGGGGGTTAGGCGAGCAGGGTGTCGACCCAGTTGGTGACCAGTTCGGTGGCGGGGCCGAGGCGGGTTTCGTGGAACCAGGTTGAGCCTTGCGAGCGTTCGAGATTGAGTTCGAGCGTTTGCAGGCCGAGTTCGCGGGCGAGGCGGACGAAGCCGGCGGCGGGGTAGACCGCGCCCGACGTGCCGATCGAGACGAACAGGTCGGCTTCGGCGAGCGCGGTCTGGATCGCGTCCATGCGATAGGGGATTTCGCCGAACCACACGATATCGGGGCGCAGCGCGCGGGTGCCGCAGGCGGGGCAGCGCGGGCGATCGAGCAGCGGCCCGGTCCAGCGATGGCGGGCATCGCAGGCGGTGCACCACGCGCTCAGGTGTTCGCCGTGCATGTGGATTACGTTGAGCGATCCGCCGCGTTCGTGCAGATCGTCGACGTTCTGCGTCACCACCGTCACTTCGCCGCCGGGCACGCGTTTGGGCCATTCGCGTTCGAGCCGGCCGAGGGCCACGTGCGCGGCATTGGAGGCTTTGGTCTGGATCGCGGCGCGGCGCATGTCGTAGAAGCGCAGGACGAGTTCGGGATCGCGCGCAAAGGCTTCGGGCGTGGCGACATCTTCGACGCGGTGCTGTTCCCACAGGCCACCGCCACCGCGAAAAGTGTCGATGCCGCTTTCGGCGGAGATTCCGGCGCCGGTGAGGATGACGATGGCGTGGGGCTTGGTCATACGCCTGATCATGCCAAGCCCGCGCGCGCTTGACCATGGGGCCGATTGCCCGGTTGGCTGCGCGCGGCTAGACGGCCAAAGGTAAAGCTTCGCGCCAAGAGGGACAGCATGGCCAGAATCGGAATTATCGGCAGCGAAGGCCGCATGGGCCAGGCGCTTGCGGAGGCGATCGCGGCGGCAGGGCATGTCGTGGCGGGCGGTATCGACAAAGGCGGCGATCCGGCGGCGCTGGCGGCGCATTGCGACGTGCTGGTCGATTTTTCGAGCCCCGCGGCGCTCGAATTCAATCTGGAGGCGGCGATCGGCGCGGGTGTGCCGGTTGTCGTGGGCACCACGGGCCTTGCCGAGCGCCACCACTGGCTGATCGATGCCGCTGCGGTGTCGATCGCGGTGCTGCAGACGGGCAACACCTCGCTTGGCGTAACGCTGCTCGCGCATCTGGTGCGCGAGGCGGCGGCGCGGCTGGGGCCCGACTGGGACATCGAGATTGTCGAGACGCACCACCGGATGAAGGTCGATGCGCCCTCGGGCACCGCCTTGCTGCTGGGCGATGCGGCGGCGGCGGGGCGCGGCGCGCTGCTGGGCGATGTGGCGCAAGCCGGGCGCGACGGGATCACCGGCGCGCGCGATGTGGGCGCGATCGGCTTTGCCAGCTTGCGCGGCGGCAGCGTGGCGGGCGACCATGCGGTGCATTTTCTCGCCGACAACGAGCGGCTCACGCTGTCGCACATGGCCGAGAATCGCACGATTTTCGCGCGCGGCGCGGTGCGCGCGGCCGAATGGCTGGTCGGCCAGCCGGCCGGGCGGTACACGATGCAGCAGGTGCTCGA
>CAITOD010000194.1 GCA_903893935.1 uncultured Sphingomonadales bacterium | reverse complement strand
TCCTTGAAGCCGACGCGCACCGCGCCGATCGGGCCCATGAACGGCACGCCCGAAATGGTGAGCGCGGCCGATGCCGCGATCATCGCCACGACATCGGGTTCGGTTTCCCCGTCATAGCTCAGAACCTGGCAGATGACGTTGATTTCGTTGTAGAACCCTTCGGGAAACAGCGGCCGCACGGGGCGGTCGATCAGCCGTGAAACCAGCGTTTCCTTTTCGGTGGCGCCGCGTTCGCGCTTGAAAAAGCCGCCCGGGATGCGCCCGGCGGCCGAAAACTTTTCCTGATAGTGCACGGTCAGGGGGAAGAAATCCTGCCCGTCCTTGACCGACTTGGCGGCGGTAACCGCGCACAGCACCACGGTTTCGCCATACGTGGCGAGGACCGCCCCGTCGGCCTGACGGGCAATGCGGCCGGTTTCCAGAGTGAGGGTTTTTCCGCCCCATTCCAGCGATACAGTCTTGACGTCGAACATCGTTTTTCCTTCAGCCCGCGGGGCCCTATTGCCGCGCGGGATTTGCTGCCGGGGGGTTCCGTCCCGGTCCGGTGCGGGGCTGTATTTCACCCCAGGGGCCTTGCCGCCGAATTGCGCGCAAGACCGGATATGCAAAAAGCGGCCCGCAAAGGGGCCGCTTTCGTGATTGGCTTATTTGCGCAAGCCCAGCTTCTGGATCAGCGCGTTGTAGCGTTCGACATCCTTTTTCTTCAGATAGTCGAGCAGGCTGCGACGCTTGTTGACCATCTGGAGCAGGCCGCGACGCGAATGGTTGTCCTTGTGGTGCAGCTTGAAGTGCTCGGTCAGGTTGACAATGCGCTCGGTCAGGATGGCCACCTGCACTTCGGGCGAACCGGTGTCGCCTTCGGCCCGGGCGTTGTCGGTGATGATCGTCTGCTTCTTCTCTGCGGTAACTGTCATGGTCATTCACTCCGCGACATCGGATAAGTTGAAACCCCGTTCGACGCGGCACGCGCCGTCCGACAAAGCCACGAGCGCCACCGACACCGTGCCGGATCGCGCAAGCCAAAGCCCGTCGGATTGGGGCAACCCCGTCAGAATGCGGCCCTGACGGACCGCTCTTGCCTGCTCGGGGTTGAGGTCGAGAGCCGGGATGTCGTCCAGCCCCGCCTCCAGCGGCAAGATCACATTCTCAAGCCTCGCGCCCTTAGCGATCGTCTCCAGTTTGTCCAGCGAAATCGCCTGCGCCAGCGCGAATGGCCCCGCCCGCAACCGCCGCAACATGGTGACATGCCCGACGGTGCCGAGCGCCAGCGCGATATCCCGCGCAAGGCTGCGGATATAGGTGCCTTTCGACACGGTCACGGTCAGCGTCGCCTCGCGCACGTCGCCGCAATCGGCTTCGGCAATCGCGTCCCAGCGCAGGATCGTCACCTGGCGCGGCTGCATGGCCACATCTTCGCCCTCGCGCGCGCGGTCATAGGCGCGGCGGCCGTCGATCAGGATTGCCGAATAGGCGGGCGGGACTTGCTCGATCGCGCCGGTGAATTGTGCGGCGAGCACCGCGGCCACGGCCCCCGGCGCCGGTTGCACCGCGCTGGTGGCGACCACCTGCCCTTCCAGATCGAGCGTATCGGTCTGGCGCCCGAAGCGCACGGTGAACTGGTAGGTCTTGGTCGCATCGAGCATGCGCCCGGCCAGCTTGGTCGCCTCGCCGATCGCGATCGGCAGCACGCCGGTCGCCAGCGGATCGAGCGTGCCGCCGTGGCCCACTTTGGCCTTGCCGTGCCCGCCCTGGCGCAACACGCGTTTGACCGCCGCCACGCCTTGCGTCGAACCAAGCCCGAGCGGCTTGTCGAGCACGATCCAGCCGTGAACGCTCACTGACCGAAAAAATCGGCGAACGGTATGCCGGCGACCGCTTCCATTTGCGCGATCACCCAGGTGAACGGCGGCCGCATCAGGCGATCAAACAGATGCAGCGACGGCGCGATCTGCGGCAGAATGACGAAAAACAGCGCAAAGATAAGAATGCCGAACGGCTCGATCCGGTCGAGCACGCGCGCGGCCGGCCACGGCAACAGCCCGCGCAAGATCCGCGAGCCATCGAACGGCGGCAACGGCAGCAGATTAAACAGCCCGAGAAAGCAATTGAACACGATGAAAATTTCGAGCGTGGTCACCACCACGCCGGGATCGTCGGCCGAACCAAAGACCCGCACCAGCGCGCGGATCACCAGCGCGCTCAGCACGGCGAGCATGAAATTGGCGGCGGGCCCCGCCGCACCCACCAGCGCCATGTCGCGTTTGGGCCGGTGCAGGCGCCGGTAATCGATCGGCACCGGTTTGGCCCAGCCGAACACCGGCGCATGCACCAGAAACAGCAGACCCGGCAGAATGATCGTGCCGAACCAGTCGACATGGCGCAGCGGGTTGAGGCTCAGTCGCCGGCGTTCGGACGCGGTCGGATCGCCCAGCCAGCTTGCGACAAGGCCATGCGCCACTTCGTGGAACACGATGGCAAAGATCATCGGCACCACGATCATCGCGGCGGTCAGAACCATGTTCATGAAGCGGGTCCCGGCTGCCATTCGGCTTTGAGAATCGAAAACGTCACGGTGTCGCGCACGCGCCCGGTCCAGGTCTTGCGTTCGTGGCGCAACACGCCTTCGCGCACCGCGCCCAGCTTGGCGACCGCGGCCTGGCTGCGCGTATTGAGCAGATCGACTTTGAACACCACGCGCGCGAGCCCGCAGCCAAAGGCATGGTCCAGCAGCAGGCGCTTGACGCGCGCGTTGAACCCGGTGCCGCGAAGGCCCGGTTCGATATAGGTATTGCCGATTTCGATCGACCAGCCCGGCTGGGCCTGATCGAGCCAGGCGGTCATGCCCACCACGCGGCCCGCGTGCACAATGGCATAGACCCGGCGCGTCGTGCCGCCCGCCAGCAGGCGATCAAACTGTGGGTCGAACGCATCGCCAGCGTAGCTGACCGGATAAATGGCCCAGATTTCGGTATCTTGCGCGCAGGCCGCGCGCAAACCTTCGCGATGCGCCGCGGTCAGCGGTTCGAGCGCAAGATCGCCCGCGTGGAGAGGCGCGAACAAGCCATCGTCGATCATCACGCGTCCTGTTCGCTGCCCGGGACATCGCCCAGGTCGCGCGCCACGCGCGGGTCGCTCAGCAACCGGTCGATCGCGCCTGCGACATCGAAGCTTTCATCGGCCTGAAAGCGGATTTTGGCGGCGTATTTGAGCTTCAGCCGCGCAGCCACTTCCTTCTGGAAATAGGCGGTGTTGGTGCGCAGCGCCTTGAGCACCGCCTCTTCATCGCTGCCCAGCAGCGGCTTCACGAACGCGATCGCGTGCCGCAAATCGGGCGACATCCGCACTTCGGTCACCGACACGGTATGCGCGGTGAGCACTTCATCGTGCACGTGCTGGCGCAACAGCAGTTCGGACAGGATATGGCGCACCTGCTCGCCCACCTTGAGCAGGCGAACCGAACGGGTTTCGGGCGTAAGAACGGGGCGTGCCAAAGGTGTTGCTTATCCAGGTCTGTGCATGCGCCCGACAATCCGGGCTACCATTCGATATAGAGTGTGCCCGGCCC
>CAITOD010000193.1 GCA_903893935.1 uncultured Sphingomonadales bacterium | reverse complement strand
CCCCTGAAGGGGAGGGGAGAAGAGACGCAATCATTGCAACTCGGAATAACAGCCATACGGCTGGAGGGGTTTGCGCCTTCGGTTGCCGCGCGCCAGACCGTGCTGGCGCAAGCACTGGATGCATTTGGCACGGTGCGGATGCTCGCGGCGAGCGACGCGCAAGTCTGGTGGGACAGCTTGCGGACGCTGGCCCCGCTGGCGGGCGCGCCGCAAGTGTGGCGCGTGGTCGTGCCGGCGGCGCGCGTGTGCGGCGTGATCGACATCCTGCCGGCGGGCGCTGCGCGCTGGTTGATCGACTGGGCGGGCGGTTTGCTGTGGGTCGGCTGCGACGACGCGTTCGGCCAATCGGGCGCGCTGCGCCGCGCGGCCGAAGCCGCCGGAGGGCACGCCGATCTGGTGCGGGCGAGCGAAGCGGTTCGGCGCCTGTGCCCCGCCCGGCATCCGCAGCCCGCCGCGCTGGCTGCGCTCGAGGCGCGCGTGCGGCGCGCGTTCGATCCCGACGGCGTGTTCGAGACCGGCCGATTTGGGGACATGACCTGATGCAGACCCGCTTTTCCCCCGCAGCGCTCGCCGACCCCGATACCGCGACATCCGAAAGCGTGATCCGCAAATGCGTGCATTGCGGGTTCTGCACCGCGACCTGCCCGACGTATGTGCTGCTGGGCGATGAACTCGACAGCCCGCGCGGGCGTATCTACCTGATCAAGGACATGCTGGAAAACCGGCGCCAGCCGAGCGCCGAAGTGGTCACGCATATCGACCGCTGCCTGTCGTGCCTTTCGTGCATGACGACGTGCCCTTCGGGCGTGAACTATATGCATCTGGTCGATCACGCGCGCGCCTATATCGACCAGACTTATCAACGCCCCCTGCCCGACCGCGCGATCCGCTGGATGCTTGCGCGCGTGCTGCCTTATCCGGCGCGGTTTCGCATGGGCCTCGCGCTGGGGCGCGTGGCGCGGCCGCTCGCGGGGCTGTTCAGCCGTGTCGCACCGCTGAAACCGCTCGCCGCGATGCTTTCGCTCGTGCCGCGGCGCAGCGCGGCACCCCGGGCCGTGCCGCTGATCGCCGCACCTTCCGCGCCGAAAGGGTGCGTGATCCTGCTCCAGGGGTGCGCCGAGCCTGTGCTGCGGCCCGAAATCCGCGCCGCCACGATGCGCGTGCTCGCCCGCGCAGGCTATGCGGTGGTGCTGGCCCGGGGCGAAGGCTGTTGCGGCGCGCTGGTGCATCATATGGGGCACAAGCAGGCAGCGCTTGCCGCCGCGCGGCGCAATATCGATGCATGGGACACGGCGACCCGCGAAGCGCCGGTCGCGGCCATCGTGATCACCACTTCGGGCTGCGGCACTTCGGTCAAGGACTATGGGCATTTGCTGCGCGACGATCCGGCATATGCCGGGCGTGCCGCGCATTATGCCGGGCTGGCGCGCGATATCAGCGAATTCCTGGGCGCGCTGACTTTGCCCCCGCCGCCGGCCCCGACCGGGCTGCGCGTTGCCTATCACGCCGCGTGTTCGCTGCAGCACGGCCAGCAAGTGACCGAAGCCCCGCGCCGGTTGCTGGCCGAAGCAGGGTATCATGTTGTCACCCCCCGCGAAGCCCATCTGTGCTGCGGTTCGGCCGGGGTTTACAACATTCTCCAGCCCGAACTCGCCGACCGCATCGGTCAACGCAAGGCGGCCAATCTCGATCGGTTGGGCGCCCAGGTGATCGCGGCGGGCAATGTGGGCTGTGCGGTGCAGATCGGACAGCGGACGCAGACCCCGGTGGTGCACACCATCGAACTGATCGACTGGGCCCATGGCGGCCCCAAGCCCTTGCAGCTTTAACCTCCGGAGATTGCTTCGATGACTGTCCTGACCCTCGGCCACGCCAATGCGATAATCGCCGGAGCGCTGGCCAAAGCGCATGACCTCGGGCTCAAACCGCTGACGATCGCGGTGGTGGACCCGGCCGGGTGCCTGATCGCGCTCCAGCGCAGCGATCATTCACCCTCGCTCCGCCCGGCAGTGGCGCAAGGCAAAGCGAGCGGCGCAGTGGCGATGGGAGTATCCTCGCGCCAGCTGGGCGAAATGGCGCTCGCGCGCCCGCATTTCATCGGCGCGGTCGGGCCCCTGGCGCCGCACGGGCTGGTGCCGGTCGCCGGCGGCGTGCTGGTCTTTGACGCCGATGGCGCGGTGATCGGCGGCGTCGGCGTGTCGGGCGACAGTTCGGACAACGACGAAATTTGCGCACTGGCCGGCATTGCGGCGGCCGGGCTCTGCACGGAAGGCAAATGACATGACGCATCATATCGACAAGGCCGGGCTGAAAGTCGCCGACGCACTCGCGGCATTCATCGAACAGCGCGCACTGCCCGGTACCGGGATCGACGCCGGGGCCTTCTGGGCTGGCGCTGCGGCGATCTTCGCGCGGCTTGCGCCTGAAAATGCGCGCTTGCTCGCAAAGCGCGATGCGCTCCAGGCGGCCATCGACGGCTGGCATATCGCGCACAAGAGGCACGCGTTCGATGCCGGGGCTTATGCAGCATTTCTGCACGAAATCGGCTATCTGGTCGAAGAGCCCGCCGCGTTTGCCATTACGTCGGACCATGTTGACGACGAAGTGGCGCGCCTTGCCGGGCCGCAACTGGTGGTGCCCGTGCTCAACGCGCGTTTTGTGCTCAACGCTGCGAATGCGCGCTGGGGCAGTCTCTACGATGCGTTATACGGCACCGATGCGCTGCCCGGCCAAGCCGAAAGCAAAGACTACGACGCAAAGCGCGGCGCGCAAGTCGTGGCGCGCGGCCGCGCCTTTCTCGACGAGGCGGTGCCGCTCGCCAACGGAAGCCACAGCGATGTCACCGCGTATTCGATCGAAGCGGGCGCGCTGGTGCCCGCGCTCGCCGATCCCGCCGTGTTTGCCGGCTGGCGTGGCGATGCGCTGCGCCCCGAAGCGATCCTGCTGCGCCACAACGGCCTGCATATCGAACTGGTGATCGACCCCGCCTCGCCGATCGGTGCCGCCGACAAAGCCGGGGTCGCCGATATCGTGCTCGAAGCGGCCCTTTCGACAATCGTCGATTTCGAGGATTCGGTCGCAGCGGTCGATGCCGAAGACAAAGTCGCGGCTTACGCCAACTGGCTTGGGCTGATGCAGGGAACTTTGTCAGAGACGTTCGAAAAGGGCGGGCGCATGCTGACCCGCACGCTCAACCCCGACCGGGCCTATACCGGCCGCGATGGCCAGCCGCTCACGCTGCATGGCCGCTCGCTGCTGTTTGCGCGCAATGTCGGACATCTGATGACAACGCCCGCGGTGCTGCTCGCCGATGGCCGCGAAGCGCCCGAGGGGATTCTCGATGCGATCGTGACCGGGCTGATCGGGCTCCACGACCTCAAGGCAACCGGTGCCATACGCAACAGCCGCTCGAACAACGGCCGGGCAGGATCGATCTACATCGTCAAGCCCAAGATGCACGGGCCCGAAGAAGCCGCCTTTGCCGATGCTTTGTTCGACGCGGTGGAAGACATGCTGGGGCTCGGCCGGCACACGCTCAAGATCGGGCTGATGGACGAGGAACGGCGCACATCCGCCAATCTGGCGGCATGCATTGCGGCCGTAAGAGGCCGGCTGGTGTTCATCAACACCGGGTTTCTCGATCGCACCGGCGACGAAATGCACACTTCGATGCAGGCCGGCGCGATGGTGCGCAAGGCGGCGATGAAAGACAGCGCCTGGATCAAGGCCTATGAAGACCGCAATGTGCGCATCGGCTTGCGCTGCGGGCTGTCGGGCCGCGCGCAGATCGGCAAAGGCATGTGGGCGGCACCCGATCGCATGGCCGACATGCTGGCGCAAAAGGTCGGTCATCCGCGCTCGGGCGCCAGCACCGCGTGGGTGCCAAGTCCGACTGGGCGACGCTGCATGCGATGCACTATCACCAGGTCGATGTGTTTGGGGTACAGCGCGCGATCGCGAGCCAGCCGGTGCCAGCACTTGCCGATCTGCTGACAATCCCGCTTGCGCACGGGCCCAACTGGTCGGAGCAGGACCCAAACTGGTCGGAACAGGACATTTTCGACGAACTCGACAACAACGCGCAAGGCATTCTGGGCTATGTCGTGCGCTGGGTCGATCAGGGCATCGGCTGTTCCAAAGTGCCCGATATCCACGACATCGGGCTGATGGAAGATCGCGCCACGCTGCGCATTTCGTCGCAGCACATTGCCAACTGGCTGTTGCACGGGGTGTGCACCGCCGAACAGGTCGATGCGGCGCTTGCGCGGATGGCAGCCAAAGTCGATGCGCAGAACGCGGGCGACCCGCTGTACCAGCCGATGGCCGGCCATGAACGCACCAGCCTTGCCTTTCAGGCGGCGCGCGCGCTGATTTTTGAAGGGACTGCGCAGCCCAATGGTTATACGGAACCTTTGCTGCACAAGTTCCGGGCAAAGGCAAAAGAACGCGTGCTGGTGGGCTGAGACGAAGACGACCCCGGGCGGGACATAAACTGCCGGGGCGCTGAAACGAGAGAGGATTGGGGATGTTTGCGCAACTGGTCAGCCCGGTCGGGGGCAGCCTTGGATTGTCGTTTGTCGTGGCATCGCTGCCGGTGCTGGCGGTGCTGGTTCTGCTGGGCGTGCTGCGCCGGCCGGCGTGGCAGGCCGCACTGACCGGCTTGCTGGTGGGGCTGGTGGTTGCGGTAGGCGTCTGGCAACTGCCGATCGGACTGGCGCTGAACGCGGTTGCCAATGGCGCGGTGTTTGCCGTGTGGCCGGTGATGTGGACCGTTGTCGCGGCCCTGATGCTGTACAACATTTCGGTCGAATCCGGCTATTTCGAAGCTTTGCGCCGCTGGATCATGACCAATGTGCCCAACGATCGCCGCGTCGTGCTGGTGGTGGTGGGTTTCTGCTTCGGCGCCCTGCTCGAAGGCGTGGCCGGGTTCGGCACGCCGGTGGCGATCACCAGTGCGATGCTGATCATGATCGGCATGCGTCCGCTCGATGCGCTGGTGTTCGTGCTGATGTTTGATACGGCGCCGGTGGCGTTTGGCGCTTTGGGCATTCCGATTACCGTGCTGGGCACGGTGACCGGGCTGCCCGCCGCGCAACTCGGCATGATGGTCGGGCGCCAGTTGCCGCTGATCGCGTTGATCCTGCCGTTTTATGTCACCGCGGCTTATGGCGGGCTGCGCTCGCTGCGGGCGTTGTGGCCGATGTTGCTGGTCGCCGGGGGCAGTTTTGCCTTTGCGCAGTTCTTCTCGTCCAACTATCTTGATTATTCGCTGACCGATGTGTTCGCGTCGATGACTTCGCTGATCGCCACGCTGCTGTTTCTCAAACTGTGGCATCCGGCGCATGATGCCGAATTTGCCATCCGCGAAGAGGCGCTTGCCGGTGCCGCAGGGAACAGCCGCATCGCGCCGTGGAAAGGCTGGCTGCCGTGGATCACCGTCACGCTCGTGGTGATCGCCTGGACCAGCTTCAAAGTGGCCAATATTGCGCAGCAAAAAGTGGCTTGGCCCGGGCTCAACAAAGCCATTTCGATCACGCTTTACCACGACAAGCCTTATGAAGCGGTGTGGGCGTTCCAGCCGCTGGCAACCGGCACCGCGATCCTGGTTGCCTGCCTGCTGACAGCGGCCATGGTCGGCCTGTCGCCCGGGGGCCTTGCCACGTGCGCGCGCAAGACCGCGCGCCAGACCTGGATTCCGATCGTGACGGTGATGCTGGTAATGGGGCTTGCCTATCTGATGAACTATTCGGGCCTCGCCTACAGCCTCGGCGCCGGCGTGGCTGCGACCGGCGCGTTTTTCGTATTCCTGTCGCCGTTTCTCGGCTGGGTCGCGGTCATGCTTTCGGGCAGCGACAGTTCGGGCAATGCCCTGTTCGGCAATCTGCAAGTGGTGGCCGCGCGGCAATTGCACCTCGACCCGGTGCTGTTCGCCGCCGCCAATTCATCGGGCGGGGTGATGGGCAAGATGATCTCGCCGCAAAACATTTCCACCGGCGTCTCGGTGGTCGGCATGACAGGTCAGGAAGGCAAAGTCTTTGCGCGCACGTTCGCCCACAGCTTTATCCTGACCGCAATCCTGAGCGTGCTGATCATCCTGCAGCAATACGTGCTGACGTGGATGATCCCGGCGCTGCCAGCCGCGCATTGAGCCAGCCAACTGGCGGTACGCTGTCAGCTGACGCGGAAGTCCGGTCCGATGGCGATATCGGCCGGGCTCAATCCGGACGCATGGCGCGTGTGGATAGCGGCGTATCCCGCTTCGAGCGCGCGCGCATGCGCGACAGTGTCGAACAGCGGAGCCGTTTGCCTGGCAAGAGCGAGGCGATCGCGCACCGCAGCGAGGCGCGCCGGGTCTTGCGCGAGCGATCGGGCCAGCTCGGCATAATCCGCCTCGGTGGTGGTGACCAGATCGTCGAACCCGAGCGCGCACAGCAGGCTTGCTGCCACGCGCGACGCAAACGCGCGCCCCGCCAGCGTGACCAGCGGCAACCCGGCCCACAAGGCGTCGCTGGCCGTGGTATGCGCGTTGAAATTGAACGTATCGAGGAACAGATCGGCGTGGCGATGGCGCGCGAGATGATCGGCATGGGGCACATGATCGGCGAACACCAGGCGATCGGGATCAACACCGCGTGCCGCAGCCTCGCGCCGCAAGTTGGCAACCGCCTCGGCATTGGCGCGATAGAGCCATAGAACCGACCCGTCGCAGGCGCGGAGCAAGTCCATCCAGATAGCAAACGTGCGTGGTTCGATTTTCCAGGCGTTGTTGAAACAGCAGAACACAAAGCCATGCGCCGGCAAGCCGAAGTCGGCCCGGGTTGAAAGGCTTGCGGAAACGGGCCGCCGATTGTCGTTCGCCTGATAGCTGCCGGGCAAGCACAACACGGCTTCGCCATAATGCGCACGCTGGTGATCGGGCACCACCTGCCGGTCCGCCACGATATAGTCGATGAACGGCGCGCAGAGTGTGCCGGGATAACCGATATAGCTGACTTGCACCGGGGCGAGCCGCCCGGCGAACGCGCCGATCCTGGTGTCGCGCGTGTAGCCTTTGAGATCGACCGCGATATCCAGCCCGAGCGACCGGGCATGCGCCACGATCGCCGCGTCGCTCCACCCGCGCACATCGGTGAAGCTGTCGACGTGCGCGCGCACGTGGCGGCGCATGTCGTCGTCGCTATCGGGGCCATGGCTCAGCGCGTGGATGGCAAACCGCGACCGGTCATGTTCGCGAAACAGGCCCGACATCAGGAACATCGTCGCGTGGTTCTGCAAATCGGCCGAGACATAGCCAATCCGCAGCCGGCCATCGGGTGATGGCACCGGCTGCGGGCACGCGGCTGCGGCCGACGGCAAGGCGCGGGTCGCATAGACGTGCGCGCGTTGGCGCTGCCGCGCCGGATCGCCGTCGAGCCCGAGCAGACCGAACGGGGAAACCGCCACATCGTTCAGCCCGAGCCCGACGGCGCGCGCATCGCCGGCTTCGCTGCGATCGCTCCAGTCGCAGATATGCGCGCGCGCTTCCACCATGCGCGACAGCGTGAGCTCATCGTCGGGAGCCAGCGCGAGCGCGCGGTCGAAAGCGGCGATCGCCAGCCCCGGTTGCCCCTGCTGCTGGCGCGTTGCACCAAGATTTGACCAGGTCGCAGCGCTGGTTGCGTCACCTGCGAGCGAGCGCTCGAGCGCCGCCGCGGCCGCTTCGAACGCGCCGGCTTCGTTGAGCGCCGCCCCCAGGTTGGCAAGCGTGGCCGGATGGTCGGGCCGAAGCGCAAGCGACCGCTTGAAGCAATCGGTCGCCTCGGCATAGCGCCCGAGGTCCTGAAGCACGGTTCCCAGATTGTGCAGCAACACCGGATTGCGGGGGTCGAGGCGCGCAGCCCGATCGAGCACATCGAGCGCCTCGGCGCTTCGCCTGAGTTGCATCAAAGTCTCGCCGAGCGCGCAAAGCGCTTCGGTATAGACAGGATCGCGCGCGATCGCGTCGCTGAACGCCGCAACCGCCGCTTCGGATTCGCCCCCGCGCCCAAGCGCTACACCGAGGAGATAGCAGGGCACCGGATCGTGGAGCGCCGCGCCGGCCGCGCGGTCAAACAGCCCGGCAGCGGGGCCAAACCGACCCGCAGCAGCATCAACCAGCCCCACCAGCACAAGCAGAGCAGACGAACGCGGGTAGCGCTCGAGCAGTGCCGCGGCGCGCGCGTCAAACGAGGCCTGCTGGCCCGACGTAACAAGGTGTTTCAGGTCGTCGAGTTCGCGTTCGGGCGGATCGGCAGCGCCAGCCATTGGCCTTGTCTCCGGGCTCGATCGCCGCGGGTCACCAGACCCTTCGGCATGGAATTGATGGCATGGCCGCCTGGTGCCGAACCCCTACCGCCCCGCGACAAACGATGCGGGGATCAAACCATCGGCTGACGTGGTGGGCGGTAACGGGCTCGAACCGCTGACCCTCTCGGTGTAAACGCAGGACTCTGTAGCCAAGAGGGCAGGTTTCTGGGGTTTTTTAGGCGGCCTTGGGCTAGTTTTCAGTGCATGGGTGAACAAATTTGGGCGAAAGATGGTTCAAATGAACCACCCGAGCCTCTCGGTGTTTTGGCGCGTCAAAATTAGTCAAATCTGGCCTATCTCCGCGGCTTTAGACCAATCTTCGCGAGCCTGCCAGCTTCCATCCAATTGTGACTTAAGATCGCCATCGCTTGATCTCGTCGTGGCTTTTGGCGCGGCCAGAGGACCGCCTTATGACGCGCTAACGTCCGCGCAGGTGAGCCCTGATAAAAGCCAAACTCTGATCATTATTGAACGAAGATAATTATTTGATTACAAGCCTGAGTCAATTTTGTACCTCTCGAAAAGTTAGATAAAGGACCTT
>CAITOD010000192.1 GCA_903893935.1 uncultured Sphingomonadales bacterium | reverse complement strand
TCAGCGAACCGCGCGCCGGCTTCGCCGATCGTATAGGCCGCCACGACATGCCCGAACCACGGCGCGCATTCGTCGAGACTGTCGGCTTTGGGCAAGCCGCCGCAAATCCAGTGAATGCGCGGATAGGCCGCAAGCGCGGGCGCGGTCGAGGCGGGATTGGTCGCCTTGCTGTCGTTGATGAACAGCACACCATCGGCTTCGGCCACGCGTTCCATGCGGTGCGGCAGCCCGGCAAAGCTCGCCAGCGCGGGGCGCCAGATCTTTTCACCGATGCCGAGCGCTTCGACCACTGCAACGGCGATCGCGACGTTCTGGAGATTGTGCGGGCCTTGCAGCGAAGGCCACTCGGCCTGACCGGCCAGCTGCGCCGGATCGGGGATCAGCACCTCGTCCGCACCGCGCCCGGCCGCGACGCGCGCGGCAATCGCCAGCGTATCGGGATCGCCGCGCCCGAACACCGCGATCTGGCCGGGCGCCTGCATCGCAAACAGCCGCGCCTTGGCCGCGGCATAAGCCGGATAGCCGTCGTAGCGATCGAGATGATCGGGGCTGAGATTGATCAGCACGGCAATGTCGCAGGCGAGCGACCGGGTGAGATCGATCTGATAGCTCGACAGTTCGAGCACATAGACGCCGCCCGCCGGCAAAGCCGCTTCGCCCAGCACCGCGAGCCCGATATTGCCGCCCATTTCGGATGCCAGGCCCGCTTCCCTGCAGATATGGTGGACAAGCGCGGTGGTGGTCGATTTGCCGTTGGTGCCGGTGATCCCGACCACGCGGTGTGCGGGCAAATCGGCGCGGATCTGCGCGAACAGTTCGATATCGCCGATCACCGGCACGCCGCAGGCGGCGGCATGCGCGGCAATCGGATGGCGGTTGAGCGGGACGCCCGGCGAAACCACCACGCCGGCAAATCCGGCCAGATCGATCGTCAGCGGATCGGCCAGCACCACGCGGCCTTCGACGTGCGCGCGCGCTTCCTCGCGATTGTCCCACGCGGTCACTTCGGCGCCGCCCGCCAGCAGGCTTTCGACGCTGGTCAGGCCCGATCGGGCGAGCCCCAGCACCGCAAAGCGTTGGCCGGCAAAGCGCGCAGAGGTGATCATCGCCGGGTCACCGCACTTTCAACGTGGCAAGGCCCAGCAGCGCGAGCACGATCGAAACGATCCAGAAGCGGATCACCACGGTCGATTCCTGCCAGCCCAGTTGTTCGAAATGGTGGTGGATCGGCGCCATGCGGAACACCCGTTTGCCGGTGCGCTTGTAGACGAAGACCTGGACGATGACCGAGACCGCCTCCATCACGAACAGCCCGCCGACAATCCCCAGCACGATCTCGTGGTGCACCGAAACCGCGATCACCCCCAGCGTGCCGCCGAGCGCAAGGCTGCCGGTATCGCCCATGAACACGGCCGCCGGCGGCGCGTTGAACCACAGGAACGCGAGGCCCGCGCCCATTACCGCCGCGCAGAAAATCGCCAGTTCGCCCGCGCGCGGCACATGCGGAATGCCCAGGTAATGCGCATAGTCGGCGCGGCCGGCGAGATAGGCGATGATCGCAAACGTGCCCGCAGCGATGATTACGGGCATGATCGCCAGCCCGTCGAGCCCGTCGGTAAGATTGACCGCATTGCCCGCGCCGACAATCACGAACGCGGCAAACAGGTAATAGAACGGCCCCATCGGGATATAGAGATTGCTGAACACCGGCACGTAAAGATTGGTTTCGGTGGTCACCAGCGCCACCGCAGCGCCCGCGACCAGAAATTCGCCGAGCAGCCGCAACCGCGCCGACACGCCTTTGTGCGCGTACTTGGTGACTTTGTCGTAATCGTCGAGAAACCCGATCAGGCCAAAGCCCAGCGTGACCACAAGGCAGGCCCAGACATAACGGCTGTTCAAATCCATCCACAGCAAGAGGGCGACCGACAGCGCGATCACGATCATCAGCCCGCCCATCGTCGGGGTGCCGCGCTTGGCGAGGTGGCTTTGCGGACCATCGGCGCGGATCGGCTGGCCTTTGCCCTGGCGCAACCGCAGCATGTCGATAAAGCGCGGGCCGATCAGCAGACCCACCGCGAGCGCGGTCAGCAGCGCCGCGCCCGACCGGAACGACTGATACCGGATCAGGTTGGTCAGCCCTTCAAAGTGCAGC
>CAITOD010000191.1 GCA_903893935.1 uncultured Sphingomonadales bacterium | reverse complement strand
CGCGCGTGCTTCGACAGGCTCAGCACGAACGGGGGTGAGGTATCGGGAGGGGCGGGTGGGTTGGTTTGGCACGCGTGATCCGCTGCTTTCAGCGCTTATCTGGCGAAGCCTGCGACCAGCCGTGCGCGCATCGCTACGCGGTCGAGCCGCAAGGGGTCCTGGCGCAAAGTGCGCAGTTCTTCGGCCGTGTAGGGGCGGAAACCGGTCGGCACGTGCGCGGGGTCGAACCGGTAGAGCGTCCAGTTGAGCAGGTTGGCCAGCCGGCGATCATCGAGATTGGCGGTCGCCACGCCCGGCACCCGGCCCAGGAATTCGCGCCCGCCGGGCACGGTCAGAAACCGTGCCACCATATCGTGCAGCGGCGGGCTCGATTGCTCGTCGCCGCTGCCGTCGGGGCGATGGCAGCCCTGGCACTTGAGCATGTAATCGACATGGGCCTGCTCGGCGTCATACACACCCGGTGTTCCTGGCGCGCTCGCCCCGGCGAGCACCAGCCCGGCGGCAAGCAGCAGCCCGGCGCGCATCACGGATCGATCCGCGCATGGAGTGCTGCGAGCTCGCTGGCGTTCGTTTTGGCGGCATCGGCGGCATAGCCTGCGACTTCGGCGGCGGTGAAAGCGCGAAACGCCGGGCCATCGTGGCTGAGCCGCGTGCCGACATGGTTGAGCACGGCGGCAATACCCGCCGCATCGAGACCGCTTTGCGCGGGCATGACATTGCGATAGCTCGCGCCATCGACCTGGAGCGGGCCGATCAGCCCGACCGAGACCACCAGCACCAGATAGCGCCGCCCTTCGGGCCGCGCGGCAAGCACGCGAAAGTCATGGTTGAGCGGCGGAAAGGCGCCGGGCAGGCCGGCGCCGCTGGCGGTGTGGCACGCCGCACAACGTTCGAACAGCATGGCCCCGTCCGCGCCCGCATCCTGCGCCCGTGCCGGGGTCGCGAGCAGCAGGACGGGAAGAAGCAGCGCGGCACGAAGCCTCATTGCGGGTGATCCAGCGCGACGCCGACAATCACCGCGGTCGAACAGTTGTAGACGCTGCTTTTCAGCCCGAGGCACCAGTCATAGTCGTTGTTCGATTGCGCGCGCACTTGCGGGCGATCGCCTTCGTTGCGGTTGCACAGACATTGCCCGCACGAGCTGGTGCCGCAGCAATCGTTGTAGCTGATGATATAGGCGCGGTTGTCGGCCGGGTTGGTGCACGTGCCGATCCAGGTGATTGGGCTCATTTCGGTGCCCGGCGGGCAGGAATTGACCGCGCCGCCGCAGCATGTGCACAAAAATCCGTCGATCGCACAGTAGCGCCAGTAATCGCACGAAGTGCGATCGCCGGGGTCTTGCAGATTGCCCGAGGTGACCGGCAAATGCGCCGGGCCTTCGGGATGCGTCGCGGCGCGCGCCACCGGCAGCACCGGAAATGCGGCGGCGCCGGTCATGCCCAGGCCCAGTTTGGCGAGCAGGCTGCGGCGCGAGGTGCCGCGCGCAATGGAGCGCGTCAGCGCTTCGGCAAATTTGTCGAGACCGGCCATGGTTCAGGCTTCTCCGTTGCGCTTGGCCAGGAATTCCTGGATCGAGGCGACCCCGTGTTCCTTGGCGACAAACAGGCTTTCGAGATGTTCGCGGCTGTTGACCAGCCCGGTTGACGCGACCTTGCCCGTTTCATCAAGCAACACCGCATAGGGCAGTT
>CAITOD010000190.1 GCA_903893935.1 uncultured Sphingomonadales bacterium | reverse complement strand
TGGTCACTGTCACTTGCTCGTGCGGCAGGCGGGCATGCAGCATGTGATCGAGATCGCGCTGTTCGGCCGCCGCCGCCGAGAGCGCATAGAAATGGTCGTCGGCGAGCCGGGTGACGGTCATTTCGCCCTGGATGCGCCCGCCCGCCGACAGCAGATGGACAAGACCGATGCCGCCGGGTCGCGTCGGCATGCGGTTGGCGCAAATGCGGTTGAGGAACGCTTCGGCATCGGGGCCGGTGATGTCGTATTTGGCAAAGCCGCTCAGATCGAGCAGCCCGACGCGCTCGGCGACCGCTTTGACTTCTTCGGCGACAACTTCGAACACATTGGTGCGGTGATAGCCGCCCTGTTCGATGCGGCCATCGGTCGAAAACCATTTTGGCCGTTCCCAGCCATATGTTTCGCCATAGACCGCGCCTTGTTCGGCGAGGCGGTCGTAAAGCGGGCTTGTGCGGCAGGGGCGGCCGTCGGGTTCTTCTTCGCCGGGCAACCGCGTGGTGAACGTCATGCGGTAATCGAGGAACACTTTGGCGCGGCTGTAAGCCTCGTCGGCAAACGCGCCATAGCGGCGCGGGTCGAATTCGACCATGTTGATCTCGGCATCGCCGTGGATCATCCATTGCGCGAGATATTTGCCCGCGCCGCCGCCCTGGGCAATGCCGAACGATGTGCCGCAGCAGTGCCAGAAATTGGTCAGCCCCGCCGCCGGCCCGAGCAGCGGCCCGCCATCGGGGGTGTGCGGGATCGCGCCGTTGATCACGCTGCGAATGCCGACTTCGCCGAACACCGGCATGCGTTCGATCGCGCGTTCGAGCCAGGGTGCGATGCGGTCGAGATCGCCCTGGAACAGCTCGCTGGTCGATTCCCAGCGCGGCTGCCCGCCCGGTGCCCAGGCTTCGGCCAGATCGACGTTTTCGTAAATGCCGATCAGCCCGCTTTTCTGCTCCTGGCGGAAATAGCCCGAAACCCACGGGCAGCGCATCACCGGGATCTCTTCGGCGCGTTCCCTGAACGCCGGGATCGGGTCGGTGACGATGTAATGGTGTTCCATATTGGTGACCGGGATATCGATTCCGGCCATTTGCGCGACCGCACGGGCATAGCAGCCGGCGGCATTGACCACGGTGCCTGCGCGCACGGTGCCTAATTCGGTTGCGACATCCCATTCACCCGTTGGCAGCTGCGTCAGTCCGGTGACGCGGTTCTTGCGCTGGATGGTGGCGCCCATTGCCTTGGCGCCGATTGCCAGTGCGTTGCAGATGCCCGAAGGATCGGCGTGGCCGTCGTCGGTGGTCCAGGCGCCGGCGATCACGCCTTCGGTGGTCACAAACGGATTGATGCGGCGGATTTCTTCGGGGCCGATCAGCTCCATCGAAAAGCCGATGATTTTCGAATAGCCCTGGATCGCGCGCAGCCACGCCAGTTCGCGTTCGTTGGTGGCAAAGCGGATGCCGCCCGACTTGTGCCAGCTGACATAATGCCCGGTCAGGCTTTCGAGCCGGGGGTAGAGGTCGTTGCTGTAGGCATGCATCTTGGCGAGACTGTAGCTGCCGGTGATGCTGGGGCACTGGCCCGCCGCGTGCCAGGTCGAGCCAGAAGTCAGTTCGTCCTTTTCGATCAGCAGCGTGTCGGTGCAGCCGAGCTCCGCCAGGTGGTAGAGCAGGCTCGCGCCCATGATCCCGCCGCCAATGATGACGATTTGCGCGTTGGTCTTCATCCGCTCCCCGGCCTTTGCCTGCAATGCCCGCGCCCGTGGCGACAGGCGATAGCGCCGCATCATGAGCCGGGGTGATATGGCGAGGCCAGCCGCTGCGACAATTTCATAATTGTGCCCCATTGCCAAAAAGAATTGTGATGGCGCGCGCGCGGGCGGGGCGCGTGTCCTCGCTGCCCCAAAACACGCTTTGCGGCGGGCGCAAATACGGTTAGCGATAGGCACATGAATACGCCCCAGCTTTCGCGCATCGACGGCAATCTCGGCGCGCGGCGCCATTTCCGCTATTTTGACTACATGATGGCGGCGTTTGTCGGCATTCTGCTGCTGTCGAACCTGATCGGTGCGGCCAAGCTGGCGCGGGTTGGCGGCTGGACCTTTGGCGCAGGTATCCTGTTCTTCCCGATCTCGTATGTGCTCGGCGACGTGCTGACCGAAGTCTATGGCTATGCCAATGCGCGGCGCTGCGTGTGGATGGGGTTTTTCGCGCTGCTGTTCATGGCGCTGATGAGCTATGTCGTGGTTGCCATGCCGGCCTCGCCCGACTGGGGTTGCGCGTCGAGCGGCGATCCGCAGTTTGCCGCAATCGTTGCGAAAACGTCCAAAGGCGCGGTGTGCCAGACGACGTATGAATCGGTGTTCGGCAGCACCTGGCGGATTGTCGCGGCTTCGGTGATCGCGTTCTGGGCGGGTGAATTCGTCAACTCGTTCGTGCTCGCGCGGATGAAAGTGATGACGCAGGGGCGCTGGCTGTTCACGCGCACCTGGGGCTCGACGATTTTCGGCCAGGCGGTCGACAGCGCGCTGTTCTACCCGATCGCGTTCCTTGGCACCTGGACCACGCAATCGGTGCTCACGGTCATGTTCACCAACTGGGCGTTCAAAGTGATCTGGGAAATTCTGCTGACGCCGTTTACGTATTGGATCGTCGCCTTCCTCAAGCGGCACGAAGGGGTCGATGTCTACGACACCGACACCGATTTCTCCCCCTTCGCCCGCGCCGAAACCGTATAAAAAAATCCTCCCCGGCACGGGGAGGGGGACCACCTGAAGGGTGGTGGAGGGGCCCAGCCCCAGGCGCCAGCTTGCGCCCGGGCGCACCACCCCTCCGTCAGCCCCTGCGGGTCTGCCACCTCCCCGGGGCGGGGAGGATGGGTCAGTCGGCGATCAGGGCGATCGCGATGTAGATCAGAATCGCCGAGCCGAAGCCGGCCAGTGTGCCGATCACGAATGCGGCGCGCACCCACATCGGGTCCCAGTCGAACTTGGCTGCGATGCCGGCGCAGACGCCGAGAAATTTGCCATTGGCAGGGTCGAGACGGAAACGGTTGCTCATGGTCAGGGGCTCCATCGGATTGGCCGATCAGGCGATGAATGGCGCGGCGGTGACCGGAACTACAACGGTTGCGACCATCAGCGAAAGCGAGAGGAACAGCGCGGCGGAGAGATACGAGAGCGTTTTCATGAAGGTCACTTTCTTTTGGGTGGTTGGTACTGATCCCTTCTCTGCATGGGGCGTGCCAATTGCGGAAATCGCGGGTTTTCCGGGGTCTGGGCCCGTTGGCGCACGCTGGTGACGTGAAAATCGCGCCAATGCTGCGCAAAATCCGCCGAACATTGGTCTTGCGCCAAATCGAGCACACGCCCGCTTTGCGCTTGCCTTTTCGGTTTCCCGCGCCTATCTGCCGGATCAATCCCGACATTGTGAAAGCAAAGTCAGGCTGGTGCCACACGGCACCGGCGCCAGACCGCTTTGCATGGCCGGGAAACACGCCGCCGGAGCCTGAATGACCAACCTTGCGCGCATTACCGGGATTGTCGAAGCCGAGACGCATGCGCTGGGTTTCGATCTCGTGCGCGTGATGATCTATGGCAAGAGCGAAGTCGGCGACGAAGAGCGCACTTTGCAGATCATGGCCGAACGGCCCGCCACCGGGCAACTGCTGATCGACGATTGCGCTGCGCTGTCGCACCGCGTGTCCGACCGGCTTGATGCGCTGGAAGAAGCGGGCGAAGTGCTGATCGAAGGCGCCTACCGGCTCGAAGTCAGCTCGCCCGGCATCGACCGGCCGCTGACCCGGCCCAAAGACTTTGCCGCCTGGATCGGGCACGAAGCGCGGATCGAACTTGGTGAGCTGTACGACAAGCGCAAGCGGTTTCGCGGCGATCTGGTCGGCTTCGATCCGGCTACGAACACGATTTCGATCGAGGAGGATGCCGTGGTATACACCGTGCCATTCGCGCTCGTGACCAATGCCAAGCTTGTCCTGACCGACAGGCTGATTGCCGCTACTCGTCCGGTCGACATGACCGGGGCCGAAGATATCGTCGCAGAAGAACACGTCGAGGAACAGGCAGACTCAAATGGCCAGTGCGATTTCCGCCAACCGCGCCGAGCTTCTGGCGATTGCCAATGCCGTCGCCAGCGAAAAGATGATCGACAAGTCGATCGTCATCGAAGCGATGGAAGAAGCCATCCAGAAATCGGCGCGCAACCGTT